>NZ_JACCSO010000126.1 GCF_013812955.1 Nannocystis sp.
GCCCCGAGGATGCAGCGGACTTCCTGGCCTACGACGCAGTCGTGGCCACGCAGCGGCTTGTGGACGGGAAATCCGATCGGCAGGTGCTCCAGCTCGTGATGCGTGGTGTCGACGCGCAGTTCTCGGAAGGATACGCCGAGTGGTCCGTGTACGGCAACTTCGCCGTCGAGTACGTCGATACTCGCACCGAGTCGATCCTGCTACGTGAAGCGGGGTGGGATGTGGTGCCCCTCCTGCTCGATAGCCCGGCGCTGGCGATCATCGCTGGCAGCCATGTGGTGGCGACGCGGGACTCGATGGGCTGGCTCAACATTCACCCGGACCGCAGAGGCACACTCAACCACCTGTACGCCGACATCCGCCGAGTCGAAGAAAAGACCGTGGACTTGCGCGGGGTGGTCGGCATCAAGCCGAATACGAAAGATCGACTGGCGAAATATGCGGTGGCCATGTGGAAGCAGGCCCGCAAAACAACAAGTCACGGCGCCGCGTAACTCGGCCGCCCGGAGTTGACCCCATGCAGATCACGTCCATTTCCAGGCAGCGTCTCGGCGACCGGCTGGTCGTCGCGTCCATCAGCGGCGGCAAGGACAGCACCGCGCTCGCCCTGGCGCTCAAGGAGTACGAGATCCCGCACGTCCGCGTCTTCGCAGATACCGGATTCGAGGCGCCCGAGACCTACGCGTATCTCGACATGTTACGAGACCGTCTCGGTCCGATCGAGGTCGTACGCAACAAGGCGCTCTGGCAAGGCGCCCTTCCGGGCGAGGAGGGGATGCTGACCCTGATCCGGCGCAAAAAGATGTTCCCGTCGCGACTGATGCGCTTCTGCACACAGCAGCTCAAGATCTTCCCGATCCGCGATCATCTTCGGGTGCTCCAAGACCGAGGGGACGACGTGGTGAGCACCGTGGGCGTGCGCGCCCAGGAGAGCGCCGCGCGAGCCCAGATGCCCGAGTGGGAGTTCTGGGCCGAGATGGACGCCGAGATCTGGCGCCCGCTGATTCGCTGGACCGAGCAGGATGTCATCGACACGCATCGCCGTCACGGCATGCCGCCCAATCCGCTATACCTGCACGGAGCCCGACGCGTGGGCTGCTCGCCCTGCATCCACGCCCGCAAGCATGACATGCGGAGCATCCCCGCGGAGCAACTCGTCAAGATCCGGCGCGTCGAGCAGGAGATGACAGCCGACGCGGTGGCACGCGGCTGCGAGCGACCGACCCGCGCGTTTTTCCAGCTCCGCGGTCCCGAGGGCCTGGCCTTCACGCCGATCGACGAGGTGATCCGCCGCGCACACCTGCATCGAGGCCGACCGATCGAGGGGCCACAAGAACCCGCGGGCTGTGTTCGCTGGGGCCTTTGCGAATCTGACGAGAGCGAGGCGGACCCGCCTCGACTCCATACCGAGGCTCTGGCGCCTCTGCGCTGGATCGGTCACGACCATCTAGAGGCGCTGGGGATCTCGGCCGACCGCATCCGAGAATGGCTGGCCAGTGGCGTGCTGACCTCTCCGCGGGGTGACGGCTTCTACCTGCGGGGACTGGCATTCGACCAAGCATTTGAGCCGCTGGTGGTCCGGCAGACTATCGGACGGGGTCATCTGCTCGCGCTCGGTGTAGCCACCGCCACCATCACCAGGTGGCTCCGGTGGGGCACCTTGAGCCGCACGTGCCACGCCGGCTTCTACGCCATCACGCGCGCAGCGTTCGAGGCCCTTCGCCCGGCGCCGACGCCGGTTGCGGAGTGTGCGGCTATCGAGGCGACCGCATCACCCGTGCTTCCGGCGCCGATGTCGACCCCGGAGTCTTCCGCGACTCCCCCGGTCCCGACACCACCCGTGCCCGCGACACCGCGGCTGCGGATCGTCGCCAGTACCATCACCCGTGCGCGGGCATTCGTCGCCGAGCATCACCGGCACCTCGCGGCCCCCGTAAGCGGTTTGTTCGCCGTCGGCCTCGCCCGTGGCGATGATCTCGTCGGGGTGGCGATCGTGGGCCGCCCCGTGGCCCGCGCGCTGCAGGTCGATGGCACCGCGGAGATCACGAGGATCTGCACCCTCGGCGATCGTAATGCATGTTCGATGTTGCTGGCGGCATGTCGACGCGGCTCATCTGCCCTCGGCTATTCCAAGCTGATCACCTACACCCTCGCGTCGGAGCCGGGCACGTCGCTTCGCGCGGCGGGTTGGGTAGAGGTCGCAAAGGTGAAGGGGCGTTCGTGGCATTGTGCGTCGCGTCCACGCGCAGCGCGTGAGAGCCCGGACAAGCGCCGATGGGAGCCGCCCTCGCCCTGCCGATCGCCTCCCCTCGCCCATGTCGTTCCCTGAATCGGATCCGCAGTCTATTGGAGCATTCTCGTATGCGCACTCGTACTCTTGCCCGTCTTGCCCTGGGCGCTGCCCTCCTCACCGAGGGGGGCGCGGCGCTGTACCGCTTCGAGGCCAGGCGCCGGTGTTTCGAGGCCGCAGCTCGCCGCGCGTACCAACTCGGGCGGCCCCTCGTCGTCGTCGGCGACCCGGACGCCGGCGCACACACTCGCCTCGTGCGTGCATACGGCTGCGGTGACCTCTGCCTTGACCTTCAAGGGTGCCCGATGTGCCGGGTCATGCAAGCCGCCGATCTGACGGCCGGGCCAGTGCCGGGGGTCGCCGATGATTCGGCTGTCGTGTTCGTCTCCTGCGTCCTCGAGTATGTGGCGGATCCCGAGGCCGCGCTTAGCGAGTTAATGCGCATGGCAGGGTCACACGATAACCTGTTCATCGTATTCGTCGAACCGTGGACCATCACAGCGACAGTCTATCCGGGAGCACGGTGGGCTGGTGGCGCGGATGGTGAGCGCGTCGTGCTGGCGCCGATCACCGCGGCGAGAAAGCGTGTAGTCGTTGGCGGGTTGCTGGGTCTATTGGCGCTCGCAACATGGCCGGGACAGCAGGACTAAACGAATAGGCGATATCATCAGAACACATGAGCGCGCCGCGCGAGGCCACCCGTCGGCCGGTGAGCGATCGATGGTCATAGGGCGGTGTCGAACGAATCGCATTGCGCTGCGCGAAAGCAGGTGCATTGCGGTCGGTCAGAACTGACGAATGGGTGTAAAGTTTGTTGACGTGGTGCCGTGCGTAGCGCGGCGCCAGAGGGAGGGGTAGGGTGATGGGAGCGAACGGTCGAGCAGAGGGGGACGCCGCGAACGCGCGCGATCTCCTGCAAGACGGTGCGGAATTGCCCCATGTGCTGTACATGGACGACTTCGCGCGAGTGCTGAATTGTAGCCCCACGGCCTTACGGAAGCGTGTTTCCCGGGGGGACACCCCCAAGCCGATCCGGCTTGGCGGCCGGCTTGCATGGAGCCGCGCGATCGTGCTTGGCTTCCTCTCGGAGATCCATGGCGCGCAGAGACAGCCCGCCATGAAAATCAACGCTCGAACCTACAGCTACGACGCCTCCCGCATGCTCGTCACCTTCACCCTCCAGATCAAAGGCCAGGCACGCCAGCGCATCCGCAAAGTCGCGCCCGAGGGCCTGGACTACGCGGCTTCGCTCGTGTGGGGAAAACGTCTCGAGGGCGAAGTGCTGCGCGAGTTCATGGGTGACAAGAAAGAGGACAAACACGAACGTACGACACCCATTCCCGCACCCGCACCCCTGCCGCGCGCGATCAGAAATGCGCCCCCCAGGGTCCCCACGCTCGCCGAATACTGGGACAGATTCTCGGTCCAGTACGTCGCAAAGCAGAAGCCGGCGACGCGACGCGGCTACATGTCGATCTGGGCGAACTACCTCCGCCCCACGCTCGGCGACTTGCCGCTCGACATGATCGACAGGCCATCCTTGGCCAGGCTCAAGGAGCGGCTCGAGCGACTCCCGTCGCTCAGCTCCCGCAATCAAGTCTTGTACAAGCTCAAGACTATTTTCACGACGGCCCAGGACGCCTACGTGATCGAGGACGTGCCGGCGATCAAGGTCTACAAGGAGCCCAAGAAGCCGGACCCGATCGTCTACACGGAAGAGGAAGCGGATCGTTTGATCGACGCCGGTCTCGCGGATGAGCGTGACAATGCGGCGATCATCCTCCTGCTCATGCACTGCAGCCTGCGGGTCTCCGAGGTCTGCGCGCTCCGATGGAGCGATGTCGACTTCCGTCGCAAGCTGGTCACCATCAGTCACAACTACAGCGCAGGGGAGGATGCGACGCCGAAGGGCGTCGAGTCTGCTCCCGTCGGGCTCACCCCGGCACTCGCAGCCGCGCTCCGGGCGTTGCCGCGGGATCACGAACACGTGCTCGTCAGGACCTACAAGGGCGAGATCACGCACCACAGCACACACACGATCCGCGGCCGCCTGAATGCCATGCAGAAGGCTGCGGGGCTCCCCGAGACGGGGCCGCACTTCCTCCGGCACTCGGGGATCACGATCATGGCCGACCGGGGCCTCGATGTCTGGAAGCTCCAGGCACACGCCAGGCACAAGCGCATCGCCACGACGCAGCGCTACGTGCACATCATCAAGGAGGCCGCGGTCATCGATGCCGCGGCGATTTGGGGCCAGGCCAAGCCCGCGGCCAAAACCAGGCCCAAACGGCCCAAAGGCGCTGGAAACGGCGCCATGCTGACGAACTGAGTCGATCCGCGACTTCAAGCCCGACAACGTGCTCGTCGCGCTCGAGGCCGGCATCTCGCGCGCGCGCGTCCTCGACTTCGGCATCGCCCGCGCCGTCGCCCAGGACGGGCGAAACGAGCGGGACGAGCCCGATGGGCCCGACCAGTCCGCGGTGCTCGCCGACACCGCCCGCGGCGATCCGCAGCTGCACCTCACCACCACCGGCATGCTGCTCGGCACGCCCGCGTACATGGCTCCGGAGCAGTTCATGACGGCGCGGATCGATCCGCGCACCGACCAGTTCAGCTTCTGCGTCGCCTTGTGGGAGGCCGTGTACGGCCAGCGTCCTTTCGCCGGCGAGGACTTCGCCCAGCTCGCCGCCAACGTCGTCCAGGGCAAGCTGCGGCCGCTGCCTCGCGCCGCGCGGGTGCCCGAGCGGATCGAGGTCGCGCTGCGCCGCGGGCTGGCGGTCGAACCCGACGCCCGCTTCCCCGACATGCCCGCGCTGCTCGCCGCGCTCGCCCCCGCCGGTCC
>NZ_JACCSO010000175.1 GCF_013812955.1 Nannocystis sp.
AGCAAAGCTTGACGAAGGACGGATGCTCGTGCGCCGATGGCGAGCGAGCGGGAAGAGCCAGAGCGAGTACTGCCGCGGGGTGGGTATACAGCCTCAACGGCTGCACTACTGGCGACAGCGTCTAGCAAAGGACGACCAGGCCACGCTGGAGCCGGAGCAGCACTTCGTGGCCGTACGGGTGCGCGTAAGCCCCTGACGGGACCCATCGTGACGAGGACGGCTGCAGTCTCGACACTCCGGCACCAACGGAGTGCCGATGGAAGACCTTGCGATCGAGCGACTGAAGCAGCTTTTATCATGGTTGCCGCCCCACGAGTTGGACATCGCCGTGACGGGCTGCCTGGGCAGGTTCAGCTCGGCAGCTGAGTATGCCGAGCGGACGCTCTTCCGCGAGTTCGAGGACGAGTGGCCATGGCTCCTCGAGCACCTCGATTTCGAGGCGACCGCGGCGGCCTGGATCGAGGAGGGACGGATCGCTATCCTCGAGGATCCGTCCGACGGGTACATGCCGGCCGGCGTCTTCGTGCTTCGGGGCTCATGGTGAGGCCGTGGCGGGCCCCGGCGTCCAGCGATCCGGCAGCAGCTCGCCCAGGCGTCGCAGCGGCCATCCGGCAGCGAGCTTGATCAGGACGTCGGACAGATAAGCCCACGGTTCGTGGCCATGCAACACCGCCGACTCGATCACCGTGTACAGCGTCGCTGCCCGCTCGGCGCCGGCATCCGAGCCGGCGAAGAGCCAGTTTCGGCGGCCGATGGCGATACCGCGGATCGCCCGCTCGACGGCGCCATTGTCGATCTCCAGCGCGCCGTCTTCAAGGAAACGCGTGAGCGCCGTCCAGCGATGGCCGACATAGAACAGCGCCTTCCCGAGCGACGAGCGCGGGGGCGCCGATTTGGAGGTATCGGCGAGCCACTTGCCAAGTTTCTCGAGCAACGGCCTTGTGTCGCGCTCACGTCGCGCCCGCCGTTGCTCGGAATCCTCGCCGAGGTCCTTGCTGACGCGTTCGACCTGGTACATCTCGGCGATCACCTCGAGCGCCTCCGCGGCCCGGCGATCGCCGAAGTCGAGCGCCTGCTTGAAATATCTCCGTCCGTGCATCCAGCACCCGACCTCGACAGGGCCGCCTTCGAGGGCATAAAGCGCCTTGTAGCCGGCATAGCCATCGCCTTGCAGCCAGCCCGTGCGTCCTTTCAGCAATTTTGCGGGGTGCTCGCCTTTCCAGTTGGGTGCGTACGCATACGAGACGAGGCGCGTATCGCCGACGAAGGCCCAGATTCTGCCGCGACTCGTACCCTTGCCTTTCTCGTCGCCGGGTTGCAGGACCAGGATGTGCGTGTCGTCGGCCTGCAGCACGTGGGCCTTCAGCACCCGCTCGTGGATCGCACGGGCGAGCGGGCCCAGGAGCCACGCCGCCGCCTCGATCCAGCCGATCATCGTCTTGGGGCTGATGTCGACGCCATGGCGCTTGTAGATCTTCGCCTGTCGCTCGACCGGCGAGTGATCGCGGTACTTCGAGATCACCAGGTGCGCAACGAGGCCGGGCCCAGGCAGGCCAGCCTCGATCACGCGAGGTCCGGCACAGGCCGTCACGGGTACGCTCTGACCGCAGGAGCATGCCGTTACCTCGCGGATCTCGACGATCACCTTGAAGTGGCCGGGGACCCACTCGAGCATCTCCGTGCGCTCTTCTCGGATCGTGTGCAGCTCCTTCCCGCACTCCGTACAATCGGTCTGCTCCGGCCGCAGCCGAATCTCCTCACGCGGCAGCTCGGCCGGCAAGGCCCGGCGACCGGGGTGGCTGTCGCGCTGCGGCTTGGGCCGGACCGCGGGCTCGTCGGGCGTCTCGGTCGCCGTTTCCGCCGCAGCATCGCGCTCCGCCGCGTCGAGCTCGCGCGCCAGCTCGACCAGCGCGAGCTGAAGCTGCGCCGGATCAAGCTTCTCCGACTTTGGGCTATAGCGGTCGCGCAGGAGCGCGTCGAGCCGTGTGCTGAGCTTGCCGATCACCGACAGCGCGACCTTGAGCAGCTGCTCGGAGTCCCCTTGCTCGCTGAGCCCTCGCAGGTGCTCCTCGATGGTCTCGAGTCGGTCGGCTGCGCTTCGTCGCGCCATGTGTCTCTTAGACCATGTTCGGAATCGACCGGCAAGTCTTTTCTATGCAGTCGGGTTTCCACCGCGCTCGTCGGACCGCGCCGCGCAGATCGATCCCACCGAGCAACAACATCAGGTCCGCCGCCTCGAGCTCGACGACCGTCTGCCCAGGCGCGAGCTCCGGCAGCTTGAAGGTCCCACGCTCGAGCCGCTTGCCGATCACGCAGAAACCGTCGCGGTCCCAGTACAGCGCCTTCACCTGCGTCCGTGTCCGGTTGAAGAACACGAACAGATGCCCGGTCATCGGGTCCTGGGCGATCACCTCGCGCGCCGCGTTCGCCAGCCCGTCGTAGCTGTTGCACATCCGTACTGGCGTCGCCGCGATGAAGATCCGAACGCTCGGTGGCAATGTCAGCATCTTGCCTCCGTCACCGCCAGCACTTGCCGCAAGAGCTCGCCGTCCACGGCCCCGCGGACCCGCACCACCCGGCCGTTCGTGAGCACGATCTCGATCGCCTCGCGCACCACCACCGCCTCAAGCACCCGTACGGCCACGAAATGCTGCTTCGGCTCCGGCGTGTCCTGGTCGTCCTCGGCCAGACGCTGTCGCCAGTAGTGCAGCCGTTGGGGAGGTATACCCACCCCCCGGCAGTACTCGCTCTGGCTCTTCCCGCTGGCTTGCCATCGCCGCACGAGCATCCGTCCTTCGTCAAGCTTTGCTGATCGCTTCGTCGTCATTCGGGCCGAGACCTTGCCCGACTACCCGGCACCCCCGCCAGAAGGGTCGCGCCGGGGGCTTACGGGTGCGCGAGGCGGTGGTCGTGCACGAGGCGATCGAGATCGTGCTCACGAACGGCCGGGTGGTACGGGTCCGAGGGGCCATCGGCACTCCGTTGGTGCCGGAGTGTCGAGACTGCAGCCGTCCTCGTCACGATGGGTCCCGTCAGGGGCTTACGTCCAGCGCGTCTTGCATCGTGCCGGGCGCGCGCGTTGGCATGACGGGGGCGATCGCCGATTGTGCTGGCGAGATGATTGCGAGGCCCTGCGGGCTCGGAGGTTGGACCACAGCGGCGAAGTTCGAGGCAGGCGAGCTGAGGCGGTGGCAGCGGTGCGGCGGGCCTGGGGATGGGGCCTCGGCCTCCACCGCGACTTCAAGCCCGACAACGATCATCTCAGAGCGCGTGCCGTGCCTTTCGCGAGACCCAGCTCTGCGCGCAGCCAAGGCTGTGGAGCACTGCCCTTGCACAATGCCGAAGCCCTTGGGGCTAATCATCATCGTCGAGGAAGTGGGCAGCATACCGCCCCCACTCGGTGCGGATGTCCTGCAGTCGCATTTTCTCCTTTCCATCGAGCTCGTCCTCGTAACGCGCCCAAGCCATGAGCAGCAGTTTCAGCCCCTTTCCTGCGCTCTCCAGTCGTTCACGCAGCGCCTCCGGGGTTGCGTCCTCAGTCTCCTGCTCGAGCACCTCGACCAGATGCTTGTACGCCGGATGAAGCGTGTTCAGCTTGATTAGGATTACTCCGCCTGACGGCTTCACGCTGAAAAAGACACGCCCTTCCAGCTGGACGTCGACAAACGAGTATTTTACACCACTCGATACGGTCCTTGCGGCGAGCTCCTTTGCCTCAGCCGGTTCGACGCCCGCGTCCTTGAGGTCCGTCTCCTGCTCCCCTTCGCGAACATTAGGGGGCATTTCTTCCCCAGCGTCGCTGGTTCCCTTCTTTCCTTCGTCCTGACGCTCACGGGTCTTCTCAGTGGCCTGGTCCTCCGGCGTCTTGCCGTGGCGTTTGCCACCGCGTGACTGCCGAGCTTTCTGCGCCTTGATTGCCTCACGCAACGGACCCAACGTCTTGTGGATCATGTTCGCGATTTCCAGCAGGGGTCCCGCCGGATCTTCCTCCTCCAGCATCTCCTCTTTAAGTTGCCCGATAGTCATACCATCGCGCAGCAGGTGTTTCATATCCAGCTTGCCGAGCTCCGAGAAATTTCGGGCGGACTGCTTGTTGTTGGCGACCCCGAAGAGCTCGTCCAGCGAGGGCGGAAACTCGACCTCAACCCCCCACCAACGCTCCCGCGGGTCATACTGAATGACCCAAGCTTGATCGAGTTCGAGTTCGCGCCCGGCGCGAAGGATTGAAACGCCAACGTTCTTCGCGGCATGTTTTCCATGCGGCGTTGAGCCTGCCTGTTCTCCTTGACGTGCTTTCTCTTTAGCGAACGTGAAGCGAACAGTGACGGTATGATCGGCCCCGTTGAAGGAGATCACAACCGGGACCTCCCACTTTTCACCGTAGGCCTGGAACATGGCATCACTGTCGTAGGGCGCTGGAGTGGAGCTCGGCACCATCAAGTAGCCTGGGTCATTGGGCACCGCGGGCCTAGCCTCAACCTTATCCGGATCGTTCACCAAAAAAGAAGCAAGTCGAATCTCCACCTTTCCGCCTTGAAGGAAACGACGGTACATTCGACCGACAACGTACTCTGAATTGTCGATGATCGCGGCGGCGGTCTTCCACATAATTCGGTCCAACTCGGACCACACCACCAGGGTACCACTCGTACTGAAGTTCTTTCCCGCAGACCGCCACATCTCTGGAACGGCGTGCGGTTGGGGAAGCGGGACTTCGTGCTGCTGACCCTTTTCGATCTTCGTGAGGTCCAAGTAAGTGTAGAGCGCGCTCTCGACGCCGCTTTGCCACGACCACACGTCTACACGTTTGCACTGAGAGATCGAAGCGCTGGGCAGCCCCATCCCGAAGCGCCCCATCCCAGTACGATCGTTCAGGCGTGCACCGTTGCCGAACTGGAGTGCCCGCCGCAGACCGGCGAGGTCCATGCCTTCTCCATTGTCCAAAACGGCGACGTATCGAATCCGTCGCCGCCGTCGTTGAGAGAGCTGAATTTCCTCTTCCGCACACAGGAGTTCGACTCTCGTCGCTTTTGCCTGGATCGAATTGTCGATCAACTCCGCAATCGCGTAGCCGGCGTTCCGGTAGCCGTTGTCACGCATAGCCTTCACCGCCAAGCGGGTCGGCACAATATCGAAATCATCTACTGCCATACGTCCTCCCAATTCTTGAATGCATCCGATAGACTACCGAAGCCAGCAAGCTTGGTGTCCACGATGGTCACGATCTCGGCTTCCGCATTGCCGTTAGCCTTGAGCCCACGGATTGCACGGCCTACCATTTGGCTATACAGCACAAGCGATTTTGTGGGTCGCGCGATCACCGCAGCGCTGGTTTTTGGCGCATCAAATCCCGTCGTAAAAACGCCATAGTTGCAGAGGGCCATCGGAGTGGACGTATCTTCCTTGAACAACTCGACGGTGCGCTGTCGCTCATCTTGGGGGGTGCCACTGTCTACCGAGAACGCGGCATGCCCACGTGCCCGCAACACCGTGGCGATCAGGCGTGAATGGGCGACTGTTGCTCCGAACACGATGACGCGGACGTGCTGCTTTAGAAGCGCCTCGATCTTCTCAATAATGAGGAGGTTCCTCTGTTCGTCCGCCGCGAGTCGTTCGACTATAGCGGCAGGAACATCTAGGGCCTCCGCTAGTTCCTGGGCTTCGCTTTCGGAAAGGCGACCACCATCATAGGGCAGCGACTTGAAGGTCGGCTTGGCGAGATAACCCTCCGCGACAAGATAGTCGACAGGGTTCGGATACCCGGCCACAGCAAGAGTGACCTTCTTACGCCCAAAGAACTCGGCCAACTGCTTGTCCCGAGCAGGGTCGTTCCATGTGCGGCCAGGGGTCGCGGTGAGGCCTAGCAAAGACGAATCAGGGTTTTTCTCAACCAGCACCTCAAGCACCGTCCTGTATGCCGGTGCGACCGCTTGATGCGCTTCATCGATGACCACCAGGCTGGATCGGTCCGCCAGTGTTGCCAGGAAACCGAGATCGCGTTTGGCAATAGCGACGAGCTTGGAGAGGCCACAGACCACAAGTCCGTCTGTCACCCCCCCGCTGAGCTCCAGGCTTCTCGGGCCCCAGAATCGGTGCACGTCGATGGCCCGGTCGCCTACAAAGCGCCATGCTTCTTCAAACTCCTCCGCTGCCTGCTCGCAGAGCTCGTCGCTGTACGCCAGCCAGACAATCAGGGTCGGTTCCCGCGAGCGGAAGTGACCGGCCAATACATTCATTGCAGTCCGGGTTTTCCCGGCCCCGGTGGGCATGTGCAGTAAAACGCGCCGCGGGTCCTGGTTCAGCTTCATCGCGCAGGCGCGCGCAGCATCGCGCTGGTGCCTGAATAAACCGTAATCCACAGGAGATGATCGCGGTGACGGGGGGGAGGTCGACTCAGGGTCGGTGGGTACCGCCACCCCGAAGTACGACAGAAGCTGCCGCTCGCGGGCGCTGCCTTTCGCAACGGGTAGCGCCTGCAGAGCCTCGAATGGTGAACTGCCTGAAGCCCCCAATAACGCCGCGAGCGCGGCGGCTTCACTCGGGGGGAGCAAATCGGTAAGTGCCCGACGAGAAGCTTTGTCCCGCAGAAGCTCGGCACTCGAACGCAGGCCCGTCACTAGATCCCGCAACGAACTTGCCCGCGTCAGAGCCGGATCGAGCGCCGCGAGTAGGCGCACGGCCGGACGCCCCAAGAGGTCTTGGAGGGTTTCGTCGTCGGCCCGAGCCAGCAGCGACTCAAAGTTCATGCCGTCTACATCCTCGCATTTCCGAGCTCGCCGGACAACATGCCTGTTCGCCGTCGTCGTCGTTATTGAAGACGAGATGATCCGGGCGGACTTTCTTCGTGGATTGTGGCATCGACTCCATAGCGCCCCGCTAGAGGTCGCAGATCAGACACGGCCGATCCTCGGGATCGGCGTCATCGTCTTCATCCGCCAGGACAGTCACGAGGGGCAGGTTCCGCCGAGGCTTCTGCTCCACGCGCCGGGGCTTGTCCTCGGTCTTGGCCTTCTCGCGCGCGACGAGTTCGTCGAGCGTCTCGCCCTGCCGCCAGGTAAACCGCTCCCCGGTAGCCGAGTCGACCTTTTCGTAGGCTTTCGCTTTCTCGAAGAGATCTGGATGGACCTCTGACAGGGAAACCCACTCCTCCTTCCGCTGGAAGAAGCAGAAGTAGCAGCCCGAGCGCGAGCGCCACGAGTAGTAGGCGGGGATGCCGACGCCGCTCTCCTCAAGGATCCGCAACACATCCGCCTTGGTGATCCCGTCCGTCCGGAAAGGGAACACGGAGGTGATGTTTGTCTTCGTCGAGAGGTAGCCCTCGCGGTTCTCGTCGGCGCGGATGCCGACGTAGTTCACCGCCTCGTCTGAGCCGATGTACTCCTCAAAGGGCTTGAGCTTGAGGAGACGCGTGCACCAGCGCATGCGGCTCGACGGCAGATAGCCACCGTACAGCTTGAGGTAGTGCTCGAAGGTGCGCTCCGAGACCAGACGTTGGATCTTCTTCCCGAGAAAAGCCTCCATGAGCAGCAGGAACTCGTAGGTTTCGTTGAGTTCCTTGCCGGTGTCACAGAAGACATACTCCATCTCTGGCACCCGATCTCGCATGTAGATCGCTAGGGCCGCGGAGTCCTTGCCGCCGGAAAGCCCGAGGATGTGGCGCTTGGACTTTGTCACGACGTCGACTCCTTCGATGGATCGGTGCTCGCAGCGGTCGTCGCGGCGTTCTCCGGCGAGAGGATCTCCTGGAGTAGTTGCCCCAATGTCGCAAGCCAGAAGTCGGGCTTGCCGCCGAACCGCTCCTGGAGCACCTTCCGGATGGCTGCGCGCGCGTCCTGCATCCGCGCGGCGTCCTTCTGCCGGACGTGGACGAGCTTGCGCGTCTCGCCCCGTCCCACAGTTGCGACGGAGACCCGCACGAGCTCGACTACGTTGCCGGGGGATGGTGCGCTCGCCTGGTCGAGCGCGAGGTCCTCCGCGCGCGAGAAAAGTGATCGCAGTTCGGTCAACCCGATCTCGAACCGGCTCAGCTCACCATCTGTCCACTCCGAGGGCGGCCGTTGAGGAACGATGACGATCGTCGTGAGAGACTCGAGCCACTCCCGGTCGGGAAGTTCCGTGTCGAGGGAGCGGACGAGGAACGCGCGCAGCCGCGGGTCCGTAGCGAGCGGCTGGATGCGCCTTGCGCGTTCGACGAGTTCCGAGCGCAGCGGCGTCGCTTCGAACGAGAGGTCGAGCGCACCCGCCAGACTCTCCCTCACGCTCTCGAGCAGCCCCGCGTATGCTTCATCGAGCGTCCGCAGGCTCTCGGCGAGCAGCGCGGCGTATTCGCTGGCACGGGAGGCCGCGTCGTCGCCGGTGATCCCACGCTCGATTGGGGCGAGGCCGAGCGCCTTGGGCAGTTCCGTGAAGAGCAACTGCATCGGGTGGGTCGCGGTGTTCAACGTCTCGCGCACACTCACGGCGAGGGCGTTGATGTTGCGGGTAGTGCGCGAGAACTTCGGGAGCGCGTTGCGCCGTCGTACAACGGCCCGGAGCACCTCTATCGGATGCGCCGCCCCATCGCCCATGACTCCGAGCGCCTGTCCGAGCGCGCGCAGCACCGCAAGGCGTCCGTCGTCGAGGCGGTACCGCGCGATGGCGAAGGACTCCGGGCGTCGGAGCATGCGCTCGGCGAGCGCCGACGAGACGTCCGGGTGGAACGTGTTCTCTTCGAAGAGCGCGACCTCGCCCGACGAGGCCACCATCGCCGCGAAGAGCAGCACCAGTAACGGCCCGTCCTTGACGCCGTACGGCGCGGCGGCGAGCACCGACCGCAGCTCCGCGATCGACTTCGGCGCGGCCTCGGTCTCGTCGAAGAAGCGTTCGAGGCGATTCCAGACCGGGCCGAACCGCAGCGGATCCTCGACCGCCGGAGAGACAAACGACCAGCGGCCGTCACACTCCCGGTGCAGCCCGCTCTTCTTCAACACCGACGCGTACATGCTGGCCTCCGGCGGGAAGCCCGTGATCCCGAGGTCCTCCTCCCCGGCGTGTTGAAGGATCCGCTCGACGAGGTCGCGCCGCGCGGCGGCGGCCGCCGAGGAGAGCTGGCGGCGGTTCAGCAACTCGTTGCGGATGATGGGCGCCTCGGAGAACACCGTGTCGAAGATCTCCGAGAGCTTCTTCGCTAGGTCGCGCGGGGTCACGCTCTCCAGCACATCCCCCGCGTAGAACCACGTCGCGGAGGTGGTCGACGTGCGATCCCCCCAGCCGAACGCATCCGCGAGTGCGGCGTCGAGCCGCTGCTCCGCCGCAGAGATGCGCACGGCAAGCTCGCGCCGCGCGACGGTGTCGCCCGCGAGGGCCGCCGTCGCCTGCCGTACCCGGAGCCACCCGTCGAGGTCCGCCGCAGTATCGAGGATGACAACCGCATTCTTCGGCACCGCGATGACGACGCAGGGCGCGTCCTTTGACACCTTCTTCGCGCGGTCGATAAGCTGCTTGGACGTAACGTCAGGGGACGGGAGCAGGTACAGGATGCGCCCGTCACCCTCGGCGGGCGGGGTCCTTGCGGTACGAAGCAGGTCTCCCAGCATGACCACCTCCACCTCGAAGAACCGGAGCGTCCCCGTGCGGAAGAAATGCCCACGCGCCGGAACCGGGTGTAGTTGGACGCGCTCGCGGATGGTGGTGAGCACCTCCGCGACGGCGCCGGACGGGCGGCGGACCTGGGCGAACTGGGCGTCGAGATCGATGTCGCTGCCCTCCCACAGCCCGAACGCTCCGCGGTGGCGGCGGAAGACCACGATCGAGGCCTTGGTCAGGGACTCAAGCGCAGTCTGGACGTCGCCCGCGGGCGTGTTCCGGTCCGTGAAAGCGTACGTAAGGCATTCCGGCGTCGCTTGGGCGTGCGCGGGAGCGAAGAGCGAGAGCAGTCCGATCGCCTTCACGATGCGCGGCGCGACCGAGGGGGCATCAGTCGGCGTTCGTTCGACCGCGGACAGGATCTCCGACCAGCGCTTGCTCTCGGTCGAGGCAAGAAGGGCCGGTCCGAGCGTCTCGGTGACGTAGTCGAAGAGGGCATCAACACGGAAGAGAGCGGTGTCCTCTGCGCGCGACTCGCGCAAAAACTCTGTGAACCCGTGACGGTGAGGCGACGTGAGGAAGCTGAAGAGCGAGCGTTCGTTCTGCGCAAGCGCGCTGCGAAACAGTCCGGGCAGGACCGCGGCGGTCACGGGATGCAGCGGGAGCATGCGGGAGAAGACCCCTTGCTCCTCGTCGCAGACGACGCCCGCCTTGCGTCCGTTCTCGATGAGCTGCCGATGTGCGTTCGCAACGTTGTGCGGCCAGCGACCCCGGACCTCAAGGGCGCTCCCAACCAAGTGCAGAAGTTCGGAGGGCTGCTCGATGAAGGCGACATCCTGGAACCGTCCCTGAATCTTCTGCCACTCGTCGCGCGCCGTCTGAGGCAACGTCGCGGCGTAGCGCTCGAACACCTGGTGGAGGATGGTCAGGATGCAGAACGCGCGAGGCGCGCTCCGCGAGGCGTGCTCCGCAAGGCGCTGCAGGATGAACGCATCGTCGGCGGGGTTCGTCGCGGCGTGCTCGAGGAACTTGCCGAGCTCATCGACGATCACGACGACGCCGTCGAGTCCCTCCGCGGCGACCGCGTCCTGCACGCGCTCCAAGATTTTGAGGTACTCGCTCTCGGCGGCCTTCGACTTCTTGCGGCGGTCGGTGAGCAGCGAAAGCTCGTCACAGAATCCGCGCCAGGGCTTCTTCGTCGCGATGAACCGCCTACGGATCGCGGTGGCAGTGGCATCTGCGAGGGCCCGGAGCAGCGACTCGCGTGTGCCGCCTACCGGAATCACGAAGAGGCCCGCGGCCCCACGCACCTGCTTCGCCAAGTCCGCCGCGGACTTCGGGAGGCCGTCGCGGCCGAGGGCGCTCAGCGCGAACTTCCGGTTGGGAAGTTGCTTCGGGCCGAGGAGCGTGGCGAGGAAGAGCGCGAAGGCCGACTTGCCGACGCCGTAGGGGCCGGTCAGCGTCCACGCGCGCTCGGTCGACTTCGGGGACAGGCCCGCTTTGATCCGCGCCGCGAGCTCGGCGCCTTGCGCGGTCAGAATATACCCGTCCAAGCTCCCCGCCGTCTCGAGGTCCCGGACCAGGTCCACCGACCGGTGGAAGCGCGGCCGGACCTGGATCAGCGTTTCAAGCGATGAGCGGTTCACGCGTCCTCCCCGACGGTAGGAGGTCGAGCGGCTTGATCTGCCGTTTCCGGTACAGCTGTCGCATCCCGGCGGTGTCGTCGAAGCTCACCGCCCCGCGCGTCCAGCGTTCGATGCCCTCCACCCGCTCCGCGAAGGAGCGCTCGCTCAAACCAAACACGCGGCCAGGGGCCTCCTCGCCGTACAGGAGAGTCTCGAAGGCGAGGGTCTCACCTGGGACATGGCGCTCCCAGTACTGGAGGACGGCGAAACCCAACACCCAGTCGGGCAGCGAGGGCTTGGGCCCGCGCACGAACTCGTAGCGGTCCGTTACCCCGTCGCGGCGAATGAGCCGGAGGTCCACCAGCGGGCACTCGAGCGTGTCTTCGAGCACGTGGTGTTTCGAGAGCCGCGGGGGCGCATAGGTGTGAAGGAAGGTGTCGACGTCGCGCCCGAGTGATGCGCCATTCGCGCGGGAGCTGCCCGTGCGCCCGAGGAGGCTCAGGAGTTCCGCGACCATCCCGTCCCGGGTGAACTCCGTCTGCGACCAGTACCCGAACGCCCAGCGCCAAGTCGTCGCCTTCGCGGTGTTCGTTGCGAGGAGCCAGTGCAGCAGCCACAGGGAGCCGGGGTCCTCCAGGTACGGGTCGAGCCCGTCCTGGGCGAGGAGCGCCTTCCCGACCTCCGATGCTTCGAGCTTCCGGCTCCGCTTGCCTCCCGGCGCGGTGATGAGCTGGGTCGCAAGGCACCAGTGCCGGATCGCCTTCACCATGTTCTTGCCGACCCCGAGGTCGACCATCGCTTCCTCGCGCGCGAAGAAATCGACGTCCGAGGCGTCCAGCGCCATCACCGCCTGGACGCCCTTCGGTAGCCAGCTGAACCGGAACGCGAACGTCTCGTGCCCCGAGAACGACGCCTGCCCGAGATCAAGCATGTCGCCCCCGGTCGCTACGGCCCCGCTCAGAAAGCGCGGAGGCGCACGGCGAATCACCGTAAATTTCGAGGTAATTATCCCGCGACATCGCGCGGAGGATATGCCTTGTGCCGGGACTAAGCCAAGCTTCTTGCGCACTACGGCCGACCACCGCCAAATGCCTGGCGCTAGCTTTGGTAGGTTACTGGGCGGAGATGAAAACCCGAGACTTGGACACGGGCGTGCCGGAGCCGGTCCTGGAACTCTGCCCATGATGGACCGAAGCCGTCACGATCGAGGAGATTCGCCGCGTCGAGTGCCTCCTCGAGCGCGCGCTGTTCACCGAAGTGCGGCGCGTTTCGGGAGAGATACTTCGACTTGCGGTACAGCGGCTGTGAGGGGAACGCGTCGCCATACCGAAAGAACTCGATCAGCTGCGTGCGGAGGTTGATCTTGATCCGCTCTTCGAGCATCGGGAACGGCTTCTCGCAGAGGTCATCGTAGAACAGCAGCGTGACCTTGCCGGACCCGAGGTGGAGTTTCACGAGATCGGCGCCTTCGAGGTCGCCGTACAGGCGGGCGGCGCAGCCCGCGTAGATGCGGAGGATCGGTGGCAACTCCTGGACCATCCGGCATTCGAGCTGAAGCGAATGCTCGGCGTCGAGGTGGCCAAGCCCGTTCTCGGCGGCCTCCTTCGCGGCGGCACGGAGCGCCTCGGATCTGGCGATCGAGTAAAGCAAAGCTATGGCCTGCGCCTCTGCCGCCTTCGGCGCGCCCAGGAAGCTTTGCAGGTCACGGCGCACGCGCTCGCTCCAACACCCTCGCGACCGCCGCTTCTCGAACTGGTTCATAGCAAGGAAGACGATCAGGTCTCCGCGCCGACGCGCGGCGGATCGTTCGAGCGCGTCGGCGCCGCGCTCCCGCAGCAGCGAGTCCAGGATCTGCGTCGGGCGACCGAAGCGCCGGAGTTCGGCTTCGCGGAGGAACTCTCCGCGCGCAGGAATTCGGCCGAGGCGCAGGGCACACTCCCAGAACGCATCGAGCAACGCGGCATCGGGCTCAAGCTTTCTGAAGGACTTCGACGATTGCTGCGACGGGCGTTCACGCAGCCGTGGCTCCGCCGGGACACTGGGCGGGGGAGCGAACGTGCGCTCCCTCGCTTCGAGAAAGGCCTGCTCGTCTTCGTCCTTGCGGAACAGGAAGAAGACACCGGGGCCGACGGCGACCGGCTCGCGCCCCAGCGTGCGCTCGATGTAGGATCTGAGGTCTTCCTGCGAAAAGTACTTTTGGAACGTGTTGCGCTGGGTGAGGACGCCGTCCCCGAAGCGCTGGAAGCGCTCTGTCGTCCCGGCCCCGCCGAGCATCGCCGCGACCGCAAGGACCTTCTCTGTGAGCGCGTACGCACCGCGCAGCGCCTCGTCGCGCTCGGCAGGATTCTCGATCACATTGAGGACGAACCCAAGGTTCACCACCGCTGCCGGGGTCTTGGCCTCGGCCGGGGCGTAGTGCGGATCCCAGCCGTGCGCGTCGACTCCGGCGGCCCGGAGGGCGCGTAGGTCGCCTCCGCGCCCGCAGCCGTAGTCGAAGAACGTCCGTTGCGCGTCGAGGAATCCGTGCCTCCAAAGGTGCTGCACCGGAGTCGAGAGCACGTTTCGTTCGATCGCGGTGCGGTGGCGTTCGACGGCGACCAGTTCGGTCGTCGTTGGTTTGGGCGGTGATTCGAGCCGGACGAGCACGTGGTCTTCCACCGCGTACCCACGTTCCCGCAGGCGTTCGGACCAGACACGCCGCCAGCCGATCTTCGCCGCGTCCGCGTACAGCCCCAACTCGTCGAGAGCCTGCGTCAAAGCAGCCCAGCGCGCCGCTCTCGAGTCCGTGGCCCCAAGGAGCGTTTCCTTACGGTGGAGGATCGGCGCGTTTCCGCTCGGGTCGTATCGGCGTTCGGCGACCTTTAACGAGCGCAGATCGATTGTCCACGCGCGCGCGAGCGGTGGGAAAGGATCCTCATCGAACCGCTCGTAGCAGAGCAGCGACAGACGTGGGGCGAGCGTGCCGAACTTGACGACGTTGAACGCATCCGGCGGCACCGCCGCTTGCTCAAGGGCTCGGGCGACCAGCTCCTGCAGCGCCGCGGGGCACTCACGGAGCCCGTCGACGTGGACGTAGACGGCATCGGGAAGGCGCTTCCCGATCGAGAGCCCGCCTGCAAGCGTTCGTATGTCACGGGCCGGGTCTGGGGCGAGCGGTCCGGCTGAGGCTTTGTCGAGCGTCATGGGTCCGTACCTAGGGAAAATCGTCCCTGGCGCGGAAGTATGCTCAGGAGCCGCGGCAAAGACCAGCTTGCGCGGTTAAGCGGTTCGAACGGGGATTTAGTCACGGGGGTCGATTGTCCCATTTCGTAAAAGAGCCCGTACGTGTTGCTGCTCGCGACCAGGTGGGCCCGCGACGACCTGGATCCGCCGGTAGTTCGGTGAGTCGCCGGGGATCGGCGAACGCCGGAGGATGAGCAAATCCGCGCCGAGGGTCCGTCATCGCTGCGTCGAGTGCCGCTGCTGGTTCGAGCCGGCAGCGGCCCCGCCCGCTCCTAGCCGAACGGCCTCGCGCACGCGGGCATCTCGCCCGCCTGTGCATCCGCTCGGCCGCTCGCCGCGGGTCACCAAGTCGCCGAAATTGCTACGCCCGCCGCCGCGGATCGATCACCAGGCGGCCAGCGGGCGGGCCGCCCTGGCCTGCCCGCCGGACGGCCCCACCGCGCCCCGGGTCCGCGCCTGGCCGGCAACGGCTCACTGCATCGGATTCTGCCAAAACTGCGTACGAGGAACAGGGCGGCCGCGAGCTGCGCTTCCTACCGGCCGCCACCGCCGACACCGGAGCGCATGACCGCCGTGCTCGCGCAGGTCCACGAGGTGGTCCGCGCCGCCGACGACGACCTAGGCGGGGACGGACGACAAGTTCAGTCCCGCGAAGCGGGCTGCGAAGGTCTGGACCACGAGCAACACGGCGAATGGGCACGGCGAGCTCGCACGGCGCCTGAAGGAGCTGGGTCCAGAGCGAATCGCGCTGGAGGCGACGGGAGGCTACGAGCAGAAGGCGTTCCGGGGCGCTCAGAGAGGCCGGGCTGCCGGCGGTGATCCTGCAGCCGTTGAGTGTACGCGAGTTCGCCAAGGCGATGGGAAAGCGAGCCAAGACGGACGCGATCGACGCGCTGATGATCGCGTTTTTTGC
>NZ_JACCSO010000196.1 GCF_013812955.1 Nannocystis sp.
CTTCCAGCCGGGCAGCAGCGCCTCGTCGACGGTCTCGAGCGCGATCGCCACGCAGGAGCCGCCGCCGACCTCGAGCGACAGCGCCGGGCCGTCACAGACGGTCAAACCGAGCAGCGCCAGCGCCGGGAGCCTCCGCCTCACCCCGGCATGCTCGCAGATCGCAGCGCCGCCGCCAAGCGGCCCCGGATCCGGTCGACTTTGACCGCTGTCTCGGTGTCGACCGGACCTGGCCTTCGGACCAGGTTGCGTGACTCCGCGCTCGCTACCTGTCGCAGCGATCGAGGAACTCCGCGAGGTGCCGACGCACCAGCACCGCCGCGCGTCAGGGCGGCTGGCTCGACGCCCATCGCCTGAGGCGAGGGCTCGGCGAGACGGAGAAGTGGCTCTGGCAATCGGCGATCTTGCCGGGGTCGTTCTTGAGGGTCCAAAACGACGCGCAGACGCTCTCCGACTCCTCCATGGTGCTCTGGCCGCTGTCCGGCGCGGTGCAGCAGGCGCGGAGGAAATCCCACGCAATCTGCTGAAGGTCGGCGGCCGGCTGCTGGTTCTCGGAGATCGAGATCGCCGGACAGAAGCTCGTCGGCGCCGCGGTGCCGAACGTGGCGGAGGGACGTGCGCTCGTCGAGCACGTCGCGCTCACGGTGTCGAAGTCGCAGCTCGAGCTGGTGTGCGCGACGCCGGTCGTTCCATCTTGTCGAGCAGCGCCGGGATCGTCGATACTCCCAGCGTGCCAAGGATCGCCGCTCTTTTCAGCATCACTGTCGGGCTCGCCTGCGGGCCCGGGGGCGTGGATACTACCAGCACCGCGTCGACGACCGTCGAAACGATGGCCAGCACGACGGAGCCTGACATGACGGGCATGACCACGAGCGGGGAGCCGACCACCGGGGCGCCGACGAGCGGGGAGCCCAGCACCGGGGAGCCGGTATGCATCGACTTTTACATGGAGCAGTACGACCCGAACGAGGAGATCACGCCGCCGCTGTTCACCTGCGGCCTGCCGGAGCTGTGCCCCGGGCCCGACGGCAAGCCGCTGGTCTTCACCCAGGAGAACGACCTGGTCGCGACCAAGGACATCGAGCGCGGGCGCTGCATGGCGAAGGCGATGCGCGATCGAACGCCCGGCCTGTTCCGGTTCACAGTCTGGCCGATCCTCGGTTTCGACACCACCACGATCGAGATCCTCGGCGAGACGATCCTCGTGCGCAGGCACGTGCTCTCGGACTTCAACGAGGATTACGGCGAGCGCGGGCATCAACTGTTCGCGCCGGAGAAGTACACCCCGTGTGTCGACGGCCCGGCGGCTGTGGTCCTGAAGTGCCTCACCGACGGCTATTCGGAGGCGTGCGTGAGCGAGCCGTTGAGTTGTCCGAACTGAGCAGCGCGGCGCCGAGTCGGCGCTACCCGGCCGCGCAGGCGACCGGGCCGCAGGCGCACAGCGGAGCCGCGGGCGGGTATACCTCCGGGGCACAGGTCGAGCCGAACGCCCCCTTCTCGGCGCCGACCGCCGAGGCGGGGCCGAGCGGGCCGCCCAGCCAACTCTCGGTCGACGCGCAGGGCATCTCGATCAGCTCCATCGCCTCGCTGTCCGCATGTAGCGAAAAATGCAGCGTCGGTTCGCTGCTACAGCGGTCGCCGCACCACAGCAAGGTGTCCTCCATGCCGGCCTCGCACCGGCCCTCGACGGCCGCGACGGTGCACGCCGCCGGGTCCGAGAACCGAACGACCTTTGCCCATCCGCAGTGAATGATGTAACCGCCGCCGCTGAACAGCAGCGGCGCCTGGGCGGCGCACGCCTCCGCCGAGGGCTGCGCGCGGCAGGCGTCGCGCAGGGCGGTCAGGCAATCTGCGGTCAGGAATGGCGATCCGAGACCTGCGCACGCGGAGGGCAGCCAGGTCTCGCCGCCGGTGCCGGTCGTCGACATCATGCCGGACGTGCCAGTCATCGCGGCGGTGTCCACCGTCTCGTTGCCGCTGCACGCCGCCGCAAACGTGCACATGACGAGCCATGCGCGCGCGCGTCGGATGGTGGGCTTGATCATCGCGGGTATGTGTAGCATGGCCTTTCGCTCCTGGTGCTGTGATGGTCCGGGGTAACGGATCGCCTTGGATCGGTAGAACTGATCGCGCTTAAGAGGCTCGCCAGGCCGCTCCGCATTCACCCCCGGGCCTCACTGCGGGCTGGTCACGCAGCCGCCGCCCTCGTACTCGATCTCGAGACACTTGCCGGCTCCCGACAGACCGGCGCACGCGTCCTGCACGGTCCAGGTAGCGATGTCCTCCTGCCACCCGCAGCGCCGCAGGCTGCTGATTTCCCCCCATCGGCGCAGGCCTCGGCCGTCAGCCGCTGCTCGCACGGAGTTACCGCCGGGCCGGTCGAGGCGCCGCCCGACTCCGAACCCGTACTTGTTTCCCTTCCCGTACGGTCGGCGGCGGCATCGCGCTGAACAAGCGGATCTTCCGGGCCAGCGACTTCGCACCCGGCGCCGGCAAGACCGGGCCGCACGCCGGCCTGTGGACGCTCTCCCTCAACGACAAGCGGGGCGACTTCCGCCCGGGTGAGGGGCGCGCGCGCTCCTCCGTCGGTCGAGCGCCGACGCTGCGCCGGAACTCTCCCGCCGCGTCGTTGTCCCAGCGGCCCATGTCGAAGCGCAGGGGTCGAGCGGCGGCGTTGGTCCTGGTGTTCACCGGCTGCAAGCTGGAGCGGGGCGCCCCGGACGAGCCCGACGTGGGCGCGTCGCTGACGAACGCAGCGGCGTCTCGATCGCTGGACGGCAGTCCGCCGATCGTGTGCCGGCGTGGGGGCGTGGGGCCGCCGCGCCGCGAGCCGCCCCCGGCGCGAGAGCTCGACCGTCCCGCGGGATGTGACGAGATCCTCGGTCGAGCGGACCTCGAGGGTATTCGCCGGGTCATCCACGGTCGCCACGAATGTTATCGGCGATGTGGAGAATCCGGCGCGGCCTGGGTCGGGGGCCGCGTCCTGGTGAGCATCGTCATCGCCCAGGGTCTGGGCGTCGTGCGATACGCGGACGTCGAGGATGTCTCGGGGATCTCCAGAGAGGTCGCCGAGTGCGTCGCCGATGAGATTCTGGCGCTCGAGTTTCCGGCGCCCGCGTGCGGAGACTTCACGATCCGCTACCCGCTCGAGTTCGTGTCCGGGCCCTGACTGTCTTCATGCGCACGAACGACGCAGGTCGCGGCCGATCTTCCGGCACACCGACACACGACGCTTCCGCATCATTCTGCCCAGCTCGCAGCGCGCATCCTCCTCGCCCTGATCGATGCGGATCACCAGTGCGCCCACCCGCCGCCGTCACTACCCTTCTCGAGCCCTTGGCCGTGCGCTTCGTCGTGCTCGCGCTTCCCCTCGCGCCCAGGACTGTGCCAAAATCTCCCGACCGCGGGCTCACCGCGCCTCACCGCGCCGCTCCGTACTCACCCCCACGCCTCTCAATCACGCCCGCGTCCACCTCCCTCTCCGATGACGCCATGACACCCCGCCAGGCCAGCGCCGCCCTCCTCGTGCTCGCCGGCGTCGCCGTCGTCGAGTGGGTGTGCGCGGCCCGGGCCTATCGCGCCGAGCTCGACCCCGCCGCCTGGGCGCGCGCCGCCGAGGCCCTCGCCGCGCTGCCACCCGGCGAGCCCGTCCTGCTCGGCACCCCCTGGCTCGATCCCAGCGCCCGCCAGCACCTGCCGGCCCTGCGCAGCGGGTCCTCGATCGCCCCGCCCGACCTGTACGGCCTGCCGCGCTTCCACGTGCTCGGCCTCGCCAGCGCCAAGCGCTCCGGCGCCTGGTCCTCCGAGCTCGAGCACGACCTCGGCGAGCTGCCCGCCCCGCGCCTGCTCGCCACCGACGAGCTCGGCCCGCTGCGCCTCTATCACTACGAGCAACCCGCGGCCGCCGAGGTCGTGAGCGACTGGCTGGCCGAGCCCGCATCACTACAACTGCGCGACGATCGCGGCGCCTGTCGCCTGTCCTCCAGGACATGGTCGTGCAAGCAGGCCCGCATCGGCCTGCAGACCCTCGAGATCGACTATCGCCCGCGCCGCTGCCTGGCGATCGACCTCGACGACGGCCGCACCCTCGAGATCTCCCGCCCCCGCACCCGACTCGGCACGGTCCTGCGCGGCCACCTCGGCTTCGCCGACTTTAACGCCCGCCTGCGCAACGACGCCCCCGCGCTGCTCGAGCTGCTCGTCGACGACATCATCATCGGCCGCTGGACCCTCACCGACAACCAGGGCTGGGCCGCCTTCGCCGCGCCGACCACCCCCGGCACCCACGACGTGCGCCTGCGCCTCACCACCCTGCTCGGCGGCACCTGGACCGAGCAGGGCTACAGCCCGCAGCCGCGCCGCAGCGCCTGCCTCGAGCTGCGCGCCCTCTCCGAGACCCGCTCCGAGGCCCGCTCCGAGGCCGGCTCCGAGGCCCCCCGATGACCCGCCGTACCCGCCTGCTGGTCGCCGCCGCCCTCGGCCTCGCCACCACCCTGCTGCTCTCGCTCGGCCACCGCCAGGTCGGCTACGTGCGCGACGAGGGCATTTATTTCGTCGCCAGCCGCACCCACGCCGCCTGGGCCGCGCGCCTGCTCGCGGCCCCGCAGGCGACCCTCGCCGCCCCGGCCCGCGACCGCG
>NZ_JACCSO010000214.1 GCF_013812955.1 Nannocystis sp.
CCCCCGGCCGCACCGGCCACCCCACCGGCGATCGACCTGGCACCGCTCCCGCGGGCGGCCGACGTGAGCGGTGACCTCTCGCGCAACTGGGGCGAGACCCCGGTCGATCTGCGACCGCTGTTTATGCTCATGGAGGAGACCTCGCGGATCGTCGGCTCGGCCCGCGTGTTCGCCGTGATCGCCTACCGCGAGTCCAGCTTCATCACGACTGCACATAACGGCAACGCAGCCAAAGAGCAGGACGAGCGCGACGACTCGCGCAACGCCTACACCAACAACAAAGACCGAAACCCGCCGCTGCGCTACGGCGCGCAGGCGGCCGAGTTCGGCAGCGGCGGGCTGTTCGGCGCGCTCGCCCCCTACTTCCTGTGGACCGGCGTCCCCGAGATCGGCAAGCGGGCGCCGCTCCTGGCGGCCCCGCCGTCGCTGGTGTTCCAGCCGCGCGCGGCGGCCTTCGGAGCCGCGGTCTACATGCAGCGCCTGCTATCGCAATATCGCGTCGACGATATCGCGGACCTCAAGGCCGGCTGGGCCAACCCGGGGCTGCTCGGCAAGGGTCGCGGCGGCGAGACCTACCTGGCCGTCCGCAAGCGCTTCCTCGAGGACGCAAAGAGCGTCGGCATCGACCTCGCGGACACCGACACCATCCCCGCCAAGCTCGACGCTTCCGCGTGGCCCGGCGTGCCCGCCGTGTTCGCCGGCCTGGTCGGCGCGCTGCCCAAGGAGATCGTATGACCCCCGACCTTCGCTGCTACGGCGACGACATCCAGGCCGCCGCCGAGCTGCTCCCCGACTTCGATCTGCGCTCGCCGATGGACGTGCAGGTCTGGTACGCGCGCGAGTGGCAGGCCATCGCCGATGTCCTCGGCTTCGCCCAGCAACTCGCTGCCGCGCCGCGTGCCGTGCCGACGACGCCGGACCGGATCGAGGCGATGACCCTCACCGGGCTCGCGGCCTTCGAGCATGCGCTGCGCGCGAGGCGTCCCGGCGTCTCCGAGAGCCACGCGCGCGTGCAGTCGACCGTGATCCAGTCGATGACCGGCCCAGGCTTCGCCCGCGGCGAGTTGTGGCGCATGACGGCCGATCCCACCATGTTGCCGACCGGAGCCTGCTACGACGACGGTGCCCGCTCGCTGCGCGCCTTCTACCCCGACACCGCGCCGGGCTACTTCGGCGACGGCTGGGCCGGGCCGCCACCGCGGGCCGAGAGCGCCTGCGGCTGGCAGACGCCGCTCGTGCTGCACCTCGGGACATTCCCCTGGGTGTACAGCACGCGCCTCCGCGACGTCGGGCCGGGCATGCAGTGGGCCTCGCCCGCCTCGCAGCCGGCTCTGGAGGGCCTCCACGTCGTCGCAAGCCTGCTCGAGCCCGCGACCAACCTCCGCCAGGACGCGCGTCAGGTGGCCGCGATCTACCAGCATTTCATCACACAGACCGCGCCGCTGGTCGCCCGTCTGCCGACCTTCGAGGCGGGCCGCGCGGACGCTGGACGCCTGTATCGGCGGGGCCGCTTCCTGCTCGCGCACCAGGGCAGCCTCCACGTCGCCGCGCTCGACGGCCCACGCGGCCGCCTCGCCGCACCGGCCTACAACTACATCCTGCGCCGCTTCGCCAGCTTCTTCGCCGTCCGCCGCGCGACGCTGCGGGCCCTGGCGACCCTTCCCGTCGACGTCCAGCGCCTCGCCGCGACCTCGGCCGATCCCTGCCTGCGCCAGCAGGCCCAGGAGTGGGCCCGTGCGAGCTGAATGCACGCCTTCAGGGTCGACGCGCGGTCTCGCGCTGCCTTACCATGGGCCGATGCGCACCAGCACCCTGCTCACCCTCACCCTCATCATGGCCCCCCTCCTCGCGTGCAGCGAGGACGCTCCGACGCGCCCCGAAGACGGCACCGTCGAGCTGTGGGACGCGTGCGTCTGGGACGGCCAGGAGATCCACGCACTGTGTCAGCCGGAGCTCGCCTGCGCCTCGAACGGCATCTGCGTGCCGCGCTGCGACGCCGTCGCCGAATGCCCGGTTTTTGATGGATTCTCGAACGAATGCAGCATCGACAGCGAGGAGAAGGTTTGCAACGTCCGTTGTACCAACGACCTTGGGTGCCCGGAAACCGGAGGCTCCCCCCTCAAGTGCTTCCAAACGTACTGCGTGAGAGACCCCTGACATGCTGCTAAACCCAAACCTCGAGATCTTCCGCGGCGTGCCTGGCGAGTTCAGGACCCCATTCGCCTCGAAGGACAGCAAGCTCAGCGAGAAGTATCAGGCGATCGCAAAGGCTGCGGGCGACCTTCAGGGTTTCAGCACGATCGGGGAGCGGCTGCTCTGCCAGCAGCAGGCGGAAGCCTGGCGCAGCGGGTTTGCGCTCATGAACTTCGCCAAGGCGACGGTCGTCGGCGACCTCCTGGGCGAAATGCTGCCCAAGGCCGCATGGATGTCGCCGGAGGGGCCGGCGGGTCTCTTCGCCAAAGTCGCCTTCCCCCAATCCACCAATCCCAAGGATTTCGCGCTGGCGATCGCCAACGTAGCGCTGGATGTGGCGATCGCGGCGATCTCGTCCGTGCCCATTGTCGGGCAGATCATCGGTGCGGTCGTGCAGGCCGCGCGCTTTCTCTACCGTATCTTTACTACGCCGAAAGAGGCGGAGCCAGAGCTTCTGCTGCCGTGGTCTGCCTATTCGGACGCGGTCGACGAGGATCTCGTCAACAAGTTCCTCCTCGGTTTCTTCGCCCAAAGCGTCGATTGGACCTCCATCTGGCTCCCCCCCTACGAGCTCGCCGACTGGGAGCTGCACAAGGCTGCGCGGGACGGCAAGGAGTACAAGGGCGGCCAGGTCTGGGCGCCGCTCAAGGGTGGCGCCATCCCCTACGCCGAGGGGCAGCTCGGCTGCATCCCGAACACGATCCGGGTCGCCGGCCACTTGCAGCGCATCCCCGGCGGGCCTGCCGTCGAGAAGCTGCGCCGGCAATGGTATGACTACGGCGATATCGGCTGGGGTAGCATCGTCACCAACGTCGGCGACTTCTTCCCGAGCACGGGCCAGGTCGCGGGCGGCATGTGGAAGCAGGCCGAGCGGGCCGGCAGCCCGGACATGTACAAGATCGACGCGCGCGCGATCGAGGCCGCCTGGGCCGACTACTTCGGCCAGTTCTTCGACTCCGGTTTTACGCGCTACAAGTCCGACGCATCGATCGGCGAGCTGCTCGCGCCCTACATCTGCACCCAGACCACAGACATCCGCCTGGGCATCCCGAACCTCATGCGCCCGCACCCGGCGCCGTTCGTGACCCCGGCGATCTTCAAGCAGGGACCGGCGAGCCGGGATACCTGGAACGATTGCCTGTTCATCGAGGAGGACCTGCCCCGCAAGCTGCCGGCGTGGCCGCACGACCGCCCGGACAGCAAGGACACCAGGCTCCCCGCGCAGCACCCCGACGTCAACTATCGCGCGCCGCACTACGTCGATGCGAACGGCTACGCCCTCGCCAACGAGAACTTTTGGCGGGCCGTGAAGAATCCGAATGGTGTGATCGGTGCCGCGCACAGCACACCGGGTCACCAGGCGCCGGAGGGTTACCGGTGCGTCGCGTGGCCGACCGGCGAGGAGCGGCTGACGAAGTATCGGCGCCCGGACGAGGCGATCATCGGTCCTGCATGCGACCACATGATCGCCATGCAGCGGCGCTGCCTCGATTCGACGCTGATCGCCGCGTATGTGCGGCCGGATCCCGTCGATGGCAAGGAGGCCCACGGCGCGTTTCGCAACGACAAGGCGCTGCATGACCAGTGCATCGCCATCCGCAAGGTTTTGCTGGGGCACGAGGCCCGCTTCCGCGTCAACCTCAAGGACGCGGAGGACGCCGATCCCGCGTTCGCGGAGCGGCTGCGCGAGTCGGGTGTGAACAACAGCCCGCTGCAAATGAGCAAGCACCTCGGCCGCCTGACGTCGCTCCCGAGCGACGACGGTACGCCGCTGCCGGCCCCGCCGACGCCGGCCGGCGGGAGCGCATTTGACGAGATCCGCGTCCCCACGGGTCGCACACCCTCGTCCGTCGGCTGGAGGGCGGCCCTCGCCGTCGGCGGCGGCACGGCGGTCGCGGGCGCGGCCTACTACTGGGTCCGGGGCCGGCACCGCGACGATTAATAGACTCTGGTGATTTGAGCGACAGAAAGTCCGCGCATATGGGCGCGGCGCGATGACGAGAGGATGGAGGTATCCGATGGCGAAGCGATATATCATCGAGGAAATTCGCGCGACCCACTGGTCCGCGCGCGTACGCGACGCAGAGAGCGGCGAGGTCTCGGAGGTCCCCCTCGAGGGCGGCGGACGCTGGCCCGGCAGGCTGCGATCCGACGTCGTGAGCCATGAGACCACCGAGGCCGGCGCGCCGAACGACGAGGCCGCCAACGACCTCCCGCGGTCCCCCGCAGAGCCGCCCCCCGCGGAGCCGCCCGCAGAGAAGAAGCCGCGAAAGGAACGCAGCGACCGCAAGGGCATGCCGCGGATCACCAACGCCGACGATCTCGAGCAGGTCATGGAGTCCCCGCTGATGCGCAACCAGCCGCTCGACGTCGAGACCGTCTCGGACGAGGATACCGTCGCGTTTCAGAAGATGCAGACGCTGATGCGACGCGGGCGTGGCCGGCGGGCGGGCAAGCGCGGCGATCTCGGCTGGGACGAGACCACCGACGCCGGCCGCAGCGGCCTGCTCGCCCGCTTTGGCGACGGCGCTTTTAAGATCCTGCACGCGGGCGGCGACACCTACGCCCTGTTCTTCGAGTGGGACGACGGTCGATACGACCGGCTCGGATGCGGCGGCGCCGAGGACCTGATGAACCTCGCCAATGAGCGCGCGCGCAGCGAGCCCCCGGAGCCGCCGCCGAGTCACCTCAGTCTGGAGCTGGCGCGGCTGTTCTGTGGCACCAAGGAGCAGAAGCGTGCGGCCTCGGAGGCGCTCAAGCCTGTGATCGCGGAGACGCGTCCGCCGACGGTCGACCCGGCGCCCGGCGCCGCAGCGCCGGGGGCCACGGCGCCGAACGTGCAACTCGACCAGGCGATCAGCGACTCGCTCAAGAAGGCGCTCGCCGACCTCGAGGCCCAGGATCTCCTCGAGGAGAAGACCCGCAAAGAGCGCGGGGAATGAGGCCACTGGAGCGTGATGATCATGACCAATCCCGAAGCGAATCACGCCGGCCGCCTCTACCGAGTGGGCAACCACTGGTACCTCGACACGGCGCTCCTGCAAACGATCGCCAGGCGCATGACCGTCGAGCCGATGCAGGGCGGCTATCAGATCCTCGCGCCCGCGGGCCTGGTGCGCTGCGTGCCCGCAAGCGGCCTCGCGCTGCCCGGCCAGACCGGCGAGTTGTACCGTTGCCAGGGCCAGCGCCAGGATCAGGACTTCGGTGGACGCCTGCGCAAGCTCGCGGGATCCCCCGACGTGATCGGCGGCGAGTGGGAGCAGTGGCCCAGCGGCGCCATGACCTCGACGCCGGCCAGGGCCTGCTGCGGCTCGTGTGCGGTCGGCGGCGCGTGCGGGGCGACCCCACCTGCGCACGACCACGAGCCGCGGTCCCTCCTTGAGCGCCTCATCGT
>NZ_JACCSO010000219.1 GCF_013812955.1 Nannocystis sp.
GTCCCGGAGGACCTGCGCGCGCGGGTCATGGCGACGCTCGAGCAGGTCGCCAGCTGCACGCCGGGCAGCCACGTCGAGGTCAAGGTGGTCGGCCTGGCCTGGCACTACCGTCAGGCGGAGCCGGAGCACGGCGCCCACCAGGCCCGCCAGCTGCGCGTGCACCTGCGCGATGTGCTGACCGGCACGCCGCTCGAGGTGCTCGCGGGCGACAAGGTGGTCGAGGTGCGTCTGCGCGGCATGCACAAGGGCCTGGTGCTGCGCGGGCTGCTGCGCCACGGAGACCTGGCGCTGGCGATCGGTGACGACCGCACCGACGAGGACCTGTTCGCGGCGCTGCCCGCGGGCGCGTTGACGGTGAAGGTCGGCCGGCGGCCGAGCGTGGCCCGCTATCACTTGCCCAATGTCGCCGCGGTGCGCACCCTGCTGCGGGCGCTGGCGAACCGGGATTGAACTCAGGGCGTGGCCGGCACGGTGGCGACGACCTCGGTGCCGGTCAGCAGGCGCTCGCTGGCGGGCGCGCCCTGAAGGACGCGGTGCTCGCTGCGGCGCAGCAGCTGGGCGGCGGTGGCCTCGTCGACCCAGTCACCCTGCGAAACGACGTCGCCCAGGTCGAACTTTAGGCGCTGGTCGAGGTAGTAGCGGGCGCGCGGCTCGAGCAACACGTCGAAGCGCTGCTGGCCGTCATCACCGGTGATGGCGATCTGGTGGCGACCCGGCTGGGCCCGGTAACAAAAATAGGTCGGGCCGCGCGTGGCGCCGACCAGCAGCTTGTTGTCGTGCACCGTGAAGGTGACGGCGAGGGCGAACTGCGCGCTGCGAATGATGCAGACCGTGGCCATGCCGTCGAGGTAGGTGGTGAAGGGCTGGGTCACCGCGCCAGGCTCGGACGGGGCCGGTGCCAGGCGGTAGGGCGAACAGGCGAGCAGCATCGGCGCGAGCAGCATCGGCACCAGCGCGAGATGCTTCGGCACCAGCGCGAGATGCTTGTGCACGCCGTGGACGGGCTTCACGTGACGGATGCGGGCGGTGCAGTGATGGGCTCGCATGACGGCTGAGGACGCCGCTTGCGACGCCTGTGCGGGTATACCGCGGGCACGGCGGCGAGACCAGCGCTGGCTGCGATTGCGTCGTGGGGCGCGGCATCGTTATGCTGCGGCGATGGTCCGGGGCCTCCTATTGCTCGCTGGTGTTGTGCTGTCGGCCTGTGGCCGCGGTGGGTCATCGCCGGAGCTGCGGGTGTCCGCGGCGATGTCGCTGAAGGAGGTCTTCGTCGGGCTCGAGTCCGGGTTCGAGGCGCGGCATCCGGGGGTGGACCTGGTGTTCAACTTCGCGGGCTCGCAGATCCTCGCCGGGCAGCTCGCGGAGGGGGCGCCGGTCGATGTGTTCGCGGCCGCCGACGAGCGGCAGATGCAGCGCGCGATCGCCAGCGGAAGGATCAGCGCGGCCGATCGCTTCGCCAGCAATCGCCTGGTGGTGATCACGCCGGCAGACGCTTCGGCGATCTCCGGGGTGGAGGATCTGACGCGACCCGGGCTGCGCCTGGTGCTCGCCGGACCGAGCGTGCCCGCGGGCGCATATGCCCGGACGGCGCTGCAGCAGCTCGGCATCGCCGATGCGGCGCTCGCCAACCTGGTGTCCAATGAGGAGAACGTGCGCGGCGTGGTCGGCAAGGTCAGCGCCGGTGAGGCCGACGCGGGCATCGTCTACGCGACCGATGTCACCCCGGCCGTGGCAGGGCGCCTGAAGACGCTGCCGCTCGCGGTCGATGTCAGCCCGGTCTATGAAGTGGCTGTCCTCAAGGACAGCCCGCAGCCGGCCCTGGCGCTGGCCTTCGTCGCCGATCTGCGCGGGGTGGAAGGCCAGGCAGCGCTGGCGAAGCACGGGTTCTTGCCGCCGTGAGCCGACCTTTGGACATGTCCTTGAGGCCAGGTCGACCGGGCTCTGCGCACGCGGTGCTGGGGGTGCTCGGCGGGGCGGCGCTGGTGTTCTTCGCGCTGCCGCTGGTGGCGCTGATCGGGCGGGTGACGCCGGCCGAGCTGTGGGAACAGCTCGGGTCGCCGGCGGTGCAGCAGGCGCTGCGTTTGTCGCTCGAGGTGTCGCTGATCTCGCTGGGATTGTGTGTGGTGC
>NZ_JACCSO010000247.1 GCF_013812955.1 Nannocystis sp.
CCGCTTGCAGTCCCCAGGCCCCATCCGGCCCGACCACGACCCCTCGTAAAAGCGTGGGGGTCCCAGGTGCCGCGTAGAAGCCGCGTAGCAGCCGCGTAGCAGCCGCGGACGCCTACAGCAGGTGCCCGCTCTTGTCGCGCTTGGTCGCCAGGTAGCCGGCGTTCTCCTGCCGCGACTCGGCGATGATCGCCTCGCGCCGCGAGACCACGACGCCGCCGGCGCGCAGGCCCTCGATCTTGCGCAGGTTGTTGGTGTGCAGGGCGATCGACGCCACGCCGAGCGCGTTCAGCATCGCCGCCGCCACCGAGTAGTCGCGCAGGTCATCGTCGAAGCCGAGGTGCAGGTTGGCCTCGACCGTGTCGAGGCCCTTCTCCTGCAGCTCGTAGGCGCGGACCTTCTGGGCGATGCCGATGCCGCGCCCCTCCTGCCGCAGGTACAGGATCACCCCGGTCTCGGCCGCGGCGATGCGGGCCAGCGCCAGCTCCAGCTGGTCGCGGCAGTCGCAGCGAAACGAGCCGAACACGTCGCCGGTCAGGCACTCCGAGTGCACCCGCGTCGGCACCTCCGCCGCCCCGACCAGCGCCCCGCGCACGATCGCCACGTCATCGAGGGTGCGCCCGGCCTCGTCGATGAACGACACGACCTCGAACTCGCCGTGGCGCGACGGCAGCCGCGCCCGCGCGAACACCTTGACGGTGCGCAGCACCCTCGGGGCCCGGAAACTCAGCGAGTGCGGGACGGGCATCGGCCAGCCTCCCTGTCTAGCCGCGCGACGCGTCGACGATGCTCTGGTAGAGCCGCGAGGACGAGCGGACGCCCTCCTCGATGCCGTCGACGACCAGGTTCAGGAGCTGGTCCTGGTCGAGGCGCAGCACGTCGTAGTAGGTCTGGCGATCGATGGCGTGGATGATCGACGGCCAGTAGCCCTCGCCGATCAGGATCGCGTTCATCGCCATGCGGGCGACCCGGCCGCTGATGTCCGGCCACGGGAAGATGCGGATCATCTCGCGATGGACCTCGACGGCCAGCTCGATCGGGTGGGCCTTGCGGCACTCCTCGGTGCGAAACCAGTCGGTCAGCTTGCGCATCCGGTAGCTGATCTTGTCGGCCGGCGCGAGGTCGTGGAAGTACATCCGGTGGATCGGGTTGTCCTTGCGGTACTGGACCTGATCCTTCTTCCCCTGCGGCAGCAAGATCTGGTGGATCTTCTTCAGCCACTCCAGGGACAGCTGCAGCCGGCTCCCGCGCGACTCGAGCAGGAACTGGATACCGTCGCGTACCGCGATGATATGGTAGTAGGCGGGGATCAGGCTCGGCGTGGAGATGATCTCGTCATCGATCGCGGCCTTGATCTCGGCCACGGACAGCACCGTGCCCTCGAGCGCGAAGTCGTGGTAAATCCACGACATGATGAAGCGCTCGTCGAAGCTGCGGCGCTGCGCCGCTGACAGCATCCCCAGCTTCTCCCACAGCAACTCCGAAGACTCGTAGATCTGACGATAATTCCTGGTCCGCGCTGGCGTCACGCTCGCTCCTTGGCTGCTCGGACCCCAGGGCCAGAGGCACCTGCGGCCCCCGCAGGGCACGCGAAGCTACGTCTTTGGCCCCCCGCGGGTCAACAAAAAGCATCTAAGCGCTTGTTTTTACCCCAAAATTTGACGCCTTCTCCGCAGCCCGCTAGGCCCGACTCCCGGTGTCCGCCGCCTACCACCAGCCCGTGCTCGTGCAAGAAGTCCTCGCGGCCCTCCTGCCGCCGCTGCTCCAGGCCCGCGCGCCCGTGTTCGTGGACTGCACCACCGGCGGCGCCGGCCACACGGAGGCCCTGCTGCTCGCCACGGCCGCCCAGCGCCCCTCCGACGCGATCCCCCCGACGTTTTTGTGCCTCGATCGCGACCCGGCCGCCCTGGCCTTCGCCCGCGCCCGCCTGGAGACAAGCCCCTTCCCGGTCGAGCTGATCCACGCCCCCTTCTCGCAGCTGGGTCCGGTCCTCGATACCGCTGGCGTCACCGGCGTGACCGCGATCCTGGCCGATCTGGGCGTCAGCTCACACCAGCTCGACACCGCCGATCGCGGCTTCTCGTTCCAGACCGACGCCCCGCTCGACATGCGCATGGACCCGACCCGGGGTCCGACCCTGGCCGAGCGGTTGACCAGCCTCGACGTCGGCGAGCTGACCCGGATCCTGCGCGACTACGGCGAGGAGCCCGACGCCACCCGCATCGCCCGTGGCATCGTCGCCGGCCGCCCGCAGACCACCCGCGAGCTCGGCGAGGTCGTGCGCGCCAGCATGAGCGCCCCGCGCCTGCGCCAGATCGGCCTGCGCATCCACCCCGCCACCCGCACCTTCCAGGCCCTGCGGATCTTCCTCAACGGCGAGCTGTCCGAGCTCGACGCGCTGCTGACCAGCGCCCCGGAGCACCTGGCCCCCGGCGGCCGCCTCGGCATCATCAGCTTTCATTCGCTCGAGGACCGGCGCGTCAAACAACGCTTCGCGCAGCTGAGCCGCGCCCTGTCTCCGCCAGCCGGCGTGCCGATCATCGCCGCCGATCTGCCGCGCGCCCGCTTCGCCATCCCCGACGGCCTCCGCCACGGCCTCACCCCCTCCGAGGCCGAACTCGCCGACAACCCGCGCAGCCGCAGCAGCCGCCTGCGGGTCCTGGAGCGCGTGCTGCCATGATCGACGCCCGTCCCACCCGACCTGGCCCCGCGGCCAGTAACCGCCGCGCCGCCGAGCCCGACTTCGAGCACGGCCTGCGCCGCGCCAGCGACCCGCGCACGACCAAGCGCCAGGCCTCACCAGGCCTCACCGCCCATCGCCCGGTCGAGGAACCCGCCCGCGACTCGGCCAGCGACGCCCCCGCCGAGGCCGCGCCGCTACGCCGCCCCAACGGCCTGCCGATGCTGCTGCTGGTCGCCCTCGCGCTGGTCACCGCCGCCGGCATCGTCCAGGTCCGCGCCCGCGCCCGCGTGCTCGAGCTCGGCGCCGAGATCGCCGATATGACCGGCACCCACAGCGGCCTGCTCGACCAGCGCCGCCGCCTCGAGGCCGAGCGCGCCTACCTGCGCCACCCCGACTATATCCACTCCGTCGCCGCCAGCCGCCTGCAGATGGTCCCCGCCGCCCCGGAGCGGATCCAGACCATTCGCCTGCAACCTGACCCGAAGACCCTGGCCAATCAGTCAGGTCCCAAGGGACAGGTCCAAAAGCCCAGCCCGGGAGCCGCCCCGTGAACCTGCTCAGCAAGCACCTCTCGCGGCCGATGGCCAGCGACCTGCGCGCGGTCAACCGGCGCGCCAGCGTCGTCGGCCTCGCCATCGTCGCCGCGCTGTTCGGCGTCGGCATGAAGGCCTCGCGCATCGCCATCGACCAGCACGAGGCCTACGCCGAGCAGGGCAACCGCCAGCAGCTGCGCAGCTACCGGCTCCCGGCCAGCCGCGGCGAGATCGTCGATCGCGACTTCATGACCCTCGCGGTCAACGACCGCGTGCACAAGGTCGTCCTGAACCCGCGCTTCATCCGCGCCCAGGGCCAGGAGGACGCGGTCGTCACCGCCCTGATGCAGCTCGCGCCGGGCGAGGACCCCGCCTACATCAACGACGAGCTGACCAAGGACAAGGCCTACCGCCAGCTGCGCATGACCCTGAGCGACGAGCAGGCGACCGCGCTCGAGCAGCTCGGCCTGCCCGGCGTCAGCCTCGAGCCGGCCAGCGCCCGCATCTATCCGCGCGGCCTGCTCGCCTCGCACGTGCTCGGCCGCCTCAACAATCACAGCGGCGGCACGGCCGGCATCGAGCTCGGCATGGACGAGCGGCTGCGCGGCCGCGACGCCCTGAGCCCCGCCTATTTCGCGGCCGGCAAGAAGCTCCTGGTCGACGGCGTGCCCGACTCCGGGATCGCCCGCGGCGACACCGTGATGTTGACGATCGACTCGGCGATCCAGGCGATGGTCGAGGAGGAGATCAACACCCTGGTGCGCCAGTGGAACCCGACCGGCACCAGCATCATCGTGCTCGACCCGCGCAACGGCGAGGTGCTCGCCCTCGCCAACCGCCCGACCTACGACCCCAACCACCCGGTCGAGCGCGCCGACCAGACCAACAACCTCGCGATCCAGTCCGCCTACGAGCCCGGCTCGACCCTCAAGGCGATCACCGTCGCCGCCGCGCTCGAGCAGGGCGTCATCCGCGAGCACGAGACCCTCTACTGCGAGAAGGGCCGCTGGCAGTACACCCCGCGCAACGTGATCCACGACGCCCACCCGGCCGAGTGGTTGACCATCACCGAGATCCTCGCCGCCTCCTCCAACATCTGCACCACCAAGATCGCCGACCGCCTCGGCAAGCAGACCCTGCACCGCTTCGTCGAGAAGTTTCACTTCGGTGAGCGCCCGAAGATCGAGCTGCCCGGCGCGACCGCGGGCCTGCTCGCCCCACCGGCGAAGTGGTCCGACATCCAGGCCGCCAACATCGCCTTCGGCCAGGGCATGAGCGCCTCGCCGCTGCAGGTCACCGCCGCCTTCGCCGCGATCGCCAACGAGGGCATCTATCACCCGCCGACCGTCGTCAAGCAGATCATCGACGCCAGCGGTGAGATCGGCCCGCAGCGCCGCCCCGAGGGCGAGCGCCTGGTCCGGGCCGGCACCGCCCGCACCGTCCTGCGCATGCTGGAGGACGTCGTGCACACCAAGCTCGGCACCGGCAAGAACGCGTTCGTCGCCGGCTATCGGGTCGCCGGCAAGACCTCCACCGCCCAGAAATCCGGCAAGAGCGGCTACGACGACAGCCTGTGGTACGCGAGCTTCCTCGGCGCCGTGCCGGCCCGCACCCCGCAGGTCGTCATCATGATCTCGGTCGACAGCCCCGAGGGCGCCCACTACGGCAACGACGTCGCCGCGCCCAGCTTTGCCCGCCTCGCCGGCCAGATCATGGTCCACCTCGGCGTCCCGCGCGACGACGGCAGCGCCCCGCCGGCGCCCAAGGCCGTCACCCTGGCGATGGCCGACCCGCGCCTCACCGAGGGCTTCATCCCCGACCTCGACATCGAGCCCGACCTGCCCGGCCACCGCCGCCGCCCGGCCCTCACCATCACCACCGGCCTGCCCGACTTCACCGGCCTCACCCTCGCCCAGGCCCTCGACCTCGCGCAGTCGGCCAAGGTCGACCTGCGGGCCGTCGGCACCGGCATCGCCGTCCTGCAAGACCGCCAGCCCGGCCCCGTCGACAGCGGCTCGCCGGTGCGCGTCTACTTCGAACCGCCGACCTGATGACGCGGGCCATACGCGGCGACTCGCACGTCCGCGGATCCACGCCTCGAGGGCATGGTGGTGAATGCCCACCGTCAGGTCGTGCGCGGCGTCTTGACCAGGCGACTGATGCTCAGGTTCGGGATGCGCACCCCGCCGAGCGGATTGGTCGCGCGCAACGTGTCCTGCCGCGGCAGCTCGCTCGAGCTCTCCTCCGGCAGCGCCGAGAGCAAGGGCGGCGGCGGCAAATTCGAGGCCGGCAGCAGCGGCGGCGGCGGCGGCAGGGTCGAATTGCTGGCAGCGTAGGCGTCTCGCTCGACGGCCGGTTCATCGTCCGGCTCGACGTCGACGTCGACATCGACCTCGATCGGCACATTCGCCTTCACCAGCGAGTTCTCCGGCAGCTGGCCCATGTCGAGCTCGCGCCGCAGGCTGTCCAGGTCCAACTGTGACAGCCATTGCCGGTCCACCATATAGCGGCCGTCGACCGGCACCAGCGTCAGCGAGCCGTGCGTCATGCTGTACAGCAGCTTCCCGCCCGCGTGTTGACGCAGCCGCCGACCGAGCTCCACGACCACCGCGTCATTGTCGTCGAACGCCCGGGTCAGCGCCGTGAGGACCAGGCCGAGGACCTCCCGCGCGCGCTCGTCCCCCTCGCGGCCCCGCCCCATGGGCCCGGCGACGGACCCCATCACGGGCGTGGGCCCGGCGGGCCCGGTGGCCCC
>NZ_JACCSO010000255.1 GCF_013812955.1 Nannocystis sp.
CCAAGGAGCAGTGCGCGTGGCGAAGCGCCGCGATACGACCAACAACGGCGCGAATCTGGGCTTCGAGGCGCAGCTCTGGGCGGCAGCCGACAAGCTCCGCAGCAACATGGACGCCGCCGAGTACAAGCACGTCGCGCTCGGCCTGTTGTTCCTGCGCTACATCTCGGACGCCTTCGAGCGCCGCCACGCCGAGCTGCTGGTCACGCCGGTCACGCCGGTCATGCCGGTCATGCCGGTCATGCCGGTCATGCCGGTCATGCCGGTCATGCCGGAGCACGCGCGACCGGACCCCGAGGACCCGGAGGTCTACCGCCGCGGCCGCGTATTCTGGGTCCCGCCCGCGGCCCGCTGGCGGGCCATCCTCGCCCGCGCCGAAGATCCAGGCCTCGGCGCGCTGCTCGACGCCGCCATGGCGGCCATCGAGGCCCACAACCCCGCCCTGCAGGGCGTGCTGCCGCAAATTTATCAACGCCCCGGCCTCGAGGGCCGACTGCTCGGCGAGCTCGTGCGCCTGTTCGGCGGCATCGGCCTCGGCGACGACGCCCTCGGCCGCGACGTGCTCGGCCGCGTCTACGAGTACTTCCTGACCCGCTTCGCCTCCACCGAGGGGAAAAACGGCGGCCAGTTTTACACCCCGCGCTCGGTCGTCCAGCTGCTCGTCGCCATGCTCGCCCCGCGCGCCGGCAGCAGCGTCTACGACCCCGCCTGCGGCTCGGGCGGCATGTTCGTGCAGAGCGAGCGCTTCCTCGTCGAGCACGGCGGCCAGCACGGCGACCTCGCCCTCTACGGACAGGAGTCGAACCCGACCACCTGGCGGCTCGCCCGCATGAACCTGGCGATCCGCGGCATCGCCGGCGACCTCGGCCCCGAGCACGCCGACAGCTTCCACCGCGACCTGCACGCCGAGCTGCGCGCCGACTACGTGCTCGCCAACCCGCCCTTCAACACCAAGGACTGGGGCGCCCCTCGCCTGCAAGACGACCCGCGCTGGCGCTTCGGCGCGCCCCCGGCCCAAAACGCCAACTTCGCGTGGGTCCAGCACATCATCCACCACATGGCCCCGCGCGGCCTCGCCGGCTTCGTCTTGGCCAACGGCGCGATGACGGCGAGCACCGCCGGCGAGGGAGAGATCCGCCGCGGCATCGTCGAGGCCGACCTCGTCGACTGCATGGTCGCCCTCCCGCCGCAGCTGTTCTACTCGACCCAGATCCCCGTGTCGTTGTGGCTGCTCGCCCGCGACAAGACCGACCCGCGCCTGCGCAACCGCCAGGGCGAGGTCCTGATGATCGACGCCCGCGACCTCGGCGTCATGGTCGACCGCACCCACCGCGAGCTGCTGCCCGAGGAGGTCAACCGCATCGTCGACCACTATCACAGCTGGCGCGGCGACCCTGTCCCCAAGGACAGCTCACGCTCGACCTACGCCGACGTGCCCGGCCTGTGTCGCAGCGTGCCGCTCGCCGAGATCGCCGCCCTGGGCCACGTGCTCGCGCCCGGCCGCTATGTCGGCTCGGCGGCCCCCAGCGGCCCCCAGCGCCTGTTCGCCGACGAGCTCGCCGACATCGACGCCATCCTGCGCGAGCAGCTCGCCGGCGCCGCCGCGCTCGACCAGCAGCTCATCGCCCTCCTCGACCACCTGCGCCCCGGGTCATGACCGCGCTCCCGCCCGGCTGGGTCGCCTGCACCCTCGACGACATCAAGGCCCTCGCGCCCTACGCGATCGCCGGCGGCCCCTTCGGCTCCGACCTGGTGCGCGCCGACTACGTCGCCGACGGCGTGCCCGTGATCCGCGGCGGCAACCTCGGCGCCGGCGAGCGCCGCTTCTACACCGAGGACCTGGTGTTCATCAGCGAGGCCAAGGCCGACCAGCTCGCCCGCCACACCGCGCGCCCCGGCGACGTCGTCGTCACCCAGCGCGGCACCCTCGAGCAGGTCGGTCTGGTCCCGCAGGGCACCCCGTGGCGCCGCTTCATCCTGTCGCAGAGCCAGATGAAGATCACCTGCAACCCCGGCCGCGTCGACCCCGAGTACCTCTATTACTGGCTGCTGACCCCCGAGGTCCGCGATTATGTCGCCCGCCACAGCATCACCGCCGGCGTGCCCCACACCAACCTGGCCATCCTCCGCGCCACCCCGGTCCGCCTGCCCCCGCTCGAGCAACAACAGGCGATCGCCCGCGCCCTCGGCCGCATCGACGCCCGCGCCGCCCTCGCCGAGTCCATCACCGACGAGCTCGACCGCCTCGCACGCCTGGTCTTTCGCGCATGGTTCTTCGAACATGTCCCGACGGACAGCCGGGCCCGCGGCGAGCTTCATGCCAGCACCAGCTTCGCCGAGTCCGCGCTGTTCCCCGCCGCCCGCGAGCCCTCGGCCGCCGGCCCGCTGCCCTCGGGCTGGCGCGCGCTGCCGCTGACCGCCTGCGCGACCTATCAAAACGGCACCGCCTTCAGCGGCGACGACTTCGGCCCCGACGGCCGCGGCCGCCCGATCATCAAGATCGCGGAGATCAAGCGCGGTATCACCGATATGACCCGCTTCGCCATCGACCCGCCCGGCGCCCGCGCGATCGACGACGGCGACATCCTGATGTCCTGGTCCGGTAATCCCCACACCTCGATCGGCACCTTCCTGTGGTACGGCGGACCCGCCTGGCTCAATCAGCACATCTTTAAAGTCATCCCCCCGGCCCCGCGCTGGCGCGCCTTCACCTACTGCCTGCTGCGCGAGCTGCAGCCGCGCTTCGTCGAGCTCGCGCGCAGCCGCCAGACCACCGGCCTCGGTCACGTCAGCCAAAAGGACATGCAGACGATCCTGGTCCCGCGCCCGCCCGACGCCCTCGCCGAGGCCTTCGAGCGCCGCACCGCGCCGATCTTCGCCCGCATCGCCGCCAATGGCGCCCTGCTCCCCGTGCTCGCCCGCGCCCGCGAGGCCCTGCTCGTCAAGCTGACCAGCGGCGAGCTCGCCGACATCGCCCTGCCCTGAACGTTGTCACTGCCCGCAGCGCTGTTCGGCGCACACGCCGAGCAGTGCGTCCCGGACATCATTCGTGCGAAACAGGCAGCCGGTTTCGCCGTCGAAGCCCTCCTGGTTGGCCTTGACGTAGAAGTCGCACGAGCAATCCGGACAACTTTTGCGGTCGTGATAATAACAGCTCCCGGTCTCGGGCTGGTCGCCGGGGCCCATGTACGCGGCGGCGAGCAGCACCTTCGTGCATTCGTCGGTCCACCGGTCCTGACACTTCGGCCGGCGCTTGAGCACGACCCGGCGGCACACGCTGTCGCGGGCCAGAAACGCCTTGATAAGGGCCACGGGCGCCGCCTCCTTCGGCCGCGGGTGCTTGCGCAGGTGCTTCTTACAGGCGGCCTCGGTCTCAAAAAAATTATCGCCGCAGCCCGCGGGAGGACAGCCGCAGCCGTTCAGGTGGGCGCACGCATCGTCGATGCGGGCGTACCCGTAGATCGCGTCGCAGGCGCCCGCATCGTAGGGGTCCGCCACGCGATGGGCCACCACCGGCGGCACGACCGGCGCGGGGACCGGTACCTCCTCGCGGGGCGCGGGCGCGGGCGGGTTGGCGATGCATCCGGTGGCGAGCACCACGACAATCACAGCGCGGACCATCATTCGACGGTCGCACGGCCCCACATGCGACGCAAGGACTGCGTAGGATGTCCACATGACCCGCAGCCCATGGCCCCACCCCGTTCAGGTCGCCGGGCATCTCGACCTCGTCCGGCGCATCGTCGAACGGGTCGCCACCGCGGGCGTGATCCCGCCTGAAGTGCTCGCCGCGCTGAACGTCGTGACGGCGTGGCTGCACGAGGGGACCGCCAACCTGGCAGCGCTCGAGGCCGCGCGGGAGGCGGCGCACTGTGCCAGCGCTGCGCGCTTCAGGGCCGTCAGCTGGACGGGTACGGCCGCGGGCAACCTGTGCTGGATGGCGTGCGGCGAGCGAGGCTGGGAAGATGGCCCCCGCACCATCCTCGACGCATGTGTCTATGCGCTGTCTTCGCTGCCCGACGGGGGAGACGGCCTCGTCATCCGCGCGGCTCTCCGCGCCGAGCTCGACGCCGCGCTCGAGTCGGCCGCCCGCGAGATCGACGTCTCTCGCCCGCGCGCGCGGCCACCCGACCCCCTGCCACTGCCCGACTGGCGCGAGCCCCTCGGCGCCGCCGCGCTTCGCTGTCTCGAGGACCAGCACGCCGTGATCGACCCGAGGCGGCGCGCCGCCGACGAGGCTCAGCTGGTGGCGCTGCTCGCGGCTCACCGCTACCAGGTGCACCCGGCCGTGCTGGCCTTCGACGCGCGCTTCGGGGGACTGGTCACCGACAGCCTGCGCGTCGGCGCGTTCGCCCTGCTGTCGACGGGGCGGCTCCGTGAGCGCGGCGGCAAAGGGCAGAAGGACCTGGGCCTGGTGCCCGTGATGCTCAGCGGCGACCTCATCTTCTTCCTCGATGGCAACGGCGCGGCATGGGCGCAGGAGATGATCGCGGACCCCGACGCGCAGCCCTTCGCCACCCGCGCAACGACGATGCTCGCGCGACACCTGCTGCAGGAGGAGACGACGACGCAGCTGCCCGGGCATCGCGGCGACGAGCTGGCGCAGACGTTCGCCCTGACCCCCATCGAGCAAGCGTGCGACGCACTGGGACGCGCCTGGGAAGGCCCTGATGGCCTGGTGATCGAGACCCATGGGCCAGACGCCGGCGACATGACCCTGGTCTCCGCGTCGCTCGCAGACACCCTTCGCTGAGCGCGCCCGCCTTGTAGATCCAGGGGCGAAAATGCGCTACGCTTCAAAAGTGAGGTTCCGGCACACCCTGGCGCTCTTCCTGGCCACCGCCTGCCAGGCGTCGCCTGGGCATCACACCGGCTTCGGTTCGACGCCGGACATCACGACCGCGCCCGCGGCCTCGACCGGCGTGGGTTCGACGAGCTCGAGCACCTCGGGCACCTCGGGCACGAGCACGGGCGAGGACAGCGGCTCGGTCGATGGCAGCACCAGCACGACGACCGAGCCGGCCCGCGACCTCGGCGTCGTGCCGGACTTCGGCGACGCCACGCCGGTCGGCTGCAAGGGCAAGATCGACTTCCTGTTCGTGATCTCGCGCCAGCCGAACATGAAGAAACGCCAGGCGCAGCTCGCGGCAGCATTCCCTCAATTCATCAATACCATCAAGGCGAAGTTCGCCGACTTCGACTATCACATCATGGTCGTGACCGGCGACGACGGGTGGGGTAGCGATATGTGCACGGACCTTTGCCCCACCGTCTCATGCAAGGTCGGCGAGCCCTGCTGCAGTTGGTACGACCCGCAGTGGGAGGGCGAGCAGTGCTGCGACCTGACGTACCCGTGTCAGGACCTGGACCTCGTGACCCAGTGCGACCGCACCTGGGGAGCCGGCGAAGTGTTCCCCGCGGGTCCCAACGACGAGGCCAACAAGCCGTGCCCGATCGATGGCGACCTCCGCTACCTCGTGAAGGGGCAGACGAACCTGACCGAGACTTTCGCGTGCATCGCCACGGTCGGGGCCAGCGGCTATGGCTTGCTGGGCCAGGCGCTGACGGCCACGATGAAAAAGAACATCAATGACCCGGGCGGCTGCAACAACGGGTTTCTCCGCAAGGACGCGCTGTTGATGGTGACGTTCATCGCCAACACCGCGGATTATGGATTCACCGGCTCAGAAGGGACGCCAGACGCATGGGCGAAGGCCGTGCTCGACGCGAAGCACGACGACGACAGGTCGGTCGTGATGCTCAGCATCTTGCTATCCGATAACAAGTGGGAGCCTATCGACCGGATCGGCGCGCTGGCCAAGATGTTCCCGTATCATCACCTCGAAGACTATGATGCGCTCGACTACGGGCCGGCGTTCGTCACGGCCACGGGCCTCGTCGAGTCCGCGTGCGCCGGCTTCATGCCGCCCGGCTAAAGGCCCGGGCTTCACCCCCCGATGCGCGCAAACGCGGGATGATCGGCGGCGCCGATGCCCCCGGCGTAGACCTCGCCGTAAGGCCCGACCGCGACCGCGACCGCGAGTTGGAGCCCCTGCTTGTCGTTCGGGAGGAAGGTCCACAGCGGCAAGGGCACGCCGGGCGCGACCGCCTGGACCTTGAACACGAAGTTCGGGCCCTGCAGCTCGCCGAGGGCGACGACGGCATAACCTGCCGGGCTCCAGGCGATGTCATGCGGGCCGAACCACGCCGAGCCGAGCGGGCCGAGCGAGGTGTGAGCGACGAGCTTTCCGCCGGGCTCGTAGACGCGGACCTCGCCCACTGGTTCGCAGGCGTCAAAGCAGGTGTATCCGGCGAGGTGGTAGCGACCCTGATCGTCGACATCCAGCGCGAGGGCCCGGGTCTGCACGCCCTGCTCGAGCCCGACCACGGTCCACGACGGATCGTCGGCGGCGGCGAGGTCGGACTCGATCACCATGAGGCGGTCGCGGAAGTTGAGGTCCTCGTGCGTGCCATTCGCCTCGCCGACGAGCACGAGCGTGTCGTCCACGAAGGTGCAGTCACGGGCGGTCTCCGTGAACTTGTGCATTTCCTTGGGTCGATAGTCGAACACCCGCGCCTCCGCGAGCTCGTTCGGGCGCAACAGCACGGCGAGCGCGTCGAGCTTGTCGATCGTCGCCACCGCCCGCGAGCCGCACACCGCGACGACACCGGTCCGGGCGGCCAGCGCGAGCGCCGTGTCGCCGACCTCGCCGGTGCCGATGTTCGTCGGCCCCTTGCCCCACGCAGAGATCTCCCCGGCCCACCAGACCGTGTCGTCGCCGCTCTTGCGCTCGACGAGCACGTGCATCACGCCGGTGTCGCGGTCAATTTTGAGGTCGACCGCGCGGCAGTACGCGGACGCCAGCACCGGGACGAACTCCACCGGTTGCCCCTGCTTGTCGCGCAGGCGCAGGTAGCAGCGCGGCGCGCCCATCTCCATAAAGCTGCCGAACTCGACGGGACGGCCGTCCGGGAGCACGGCGATCGCCGCCACGCTGCCATTCATGCCGTCGACCTGCCACCCGGTCTCGTAGCCGGGCGGCGGCAGGGCGATCACGTAGTGGGCGTCGACCGACTCGCCGACGATCATGTCGCGCCAGGGCGTGAGCACGGCGGTGTGCTTGCCATTCTCGAGTCCGGTTACCGCCGGGATCTGGCCGGCGAACTCGCCCGGGCGGATCGGCGTCAGCTCGATCAGGTCGCCGCTGTCGAGCAGCATTCGCGCACCATCGGCGTGCAATGTGCTGACGGCGACGTTCAGCAGGCCGTTGTCGTCGATGTAGTCCGGGATCACCACGCCGTCGACGATCACCGGCAGCTCGGCGGGTTGGTCCGTCGTGCCGATGGTCTCGACGCCACTCTCCGTGTCCGGGGCCACGGAGCCGGAGCTGGCGTCGACGCTGTCGCCAGTGACCGTCTGGACGCCGTCGCTCGTCGTGGGCGTCCCGACGCCGGTGGTGAGATCAGGTCCAGTAGTGTCGCACGCACCGCTCTCCTCGCAGAAGACGAAGTCGGGCCACGGGCACCCGAGGACCAGGGCGAGGGGCAAGCAGGCGACGGGCAGACAGATGCGGGCAGCCATGGGGACCTCAGGCGTGGTGCGTCAGGGATGCAAGCAAGCGCCGCAGCGAGGGGTTGCCCGCGCGCTCGAGCGTGTCGGCGAAGGATAGGCCGAGCCGCTTGAGGCGACCAGCCGGAAAGTCGTTCTCGGCCAGCTCCCGATTGAACTTCGATCCGAAGCTGACCGCATCCTTGGGTCGCTCGTACTCGTCGAGTGCGGCAGGCGTGTCCTTCCAGGCCTCGAACAGCGGCACGGCGCGCGCGTACCGGGGATGATGCTTCCGACACAGCTCGAGCGCCACGCGGGTGTTTTGAAACAACCAGCTCTCGATGCTCCAGAACGGCACGAGCAGGGCCAGGTGGTCGAGCTGCTCGCTGGCTCCGCGACCGACGAGAAGCGCACGGACTCGTTCACGGATGTCATCCTGAAAGCACCGGACGTTGTCGCAGAGGTGTTCCGGATGCCGGCTCGACCACGGACCGTCGCCATCGATGTGCACGAACACCGCGGTGGGAAAGTCCGCGATCAGCAGGTGCGTGGCGATCGCCTGGGCCAGCGAGACCTTCTTGCCGTAGTCGCGCGGGTTGCTGCTCTTGTAGCAGTTGAAACCCATGCCGGCGCGTGCGCGCTCGTCAGCGCGGCTGAAGCGGATCCGTTCCATGTCGAGGCCCGGCTCGAGCAGGAGCAGTAACTTCCTGGCGACGGCGATGACCGTGGCGTGGGCGTCCTCGCCGGTGTCCTCGGTCAGCACGAGCACCGAGAGCTGCGCCGCTACCAAAGGCCCCAGCTCCGCAAGATGTCGTTGACGTGGGAGATCCCGACCTTGTAGTCGCGGTAGAAGTTCTCGGCCTCGTCGATGCTCATGTTGCGCCAGACCATGCGCTCGCGCCCACCCTCGCGCTCCGTAGCGCACAGGATGAATGTGCGTCGGACCTCCTCCGCGCTCTCGAAGGCGAGGTTGTCGAGCAACAACGGGTTCTGCGTGGCCAGGAACGCCTGCCGGCCACCGATGACGTCGAGGCAGAGGCGGATCATCGCGTGATGCAGACCGTTGGTGAGCTCGTCGGCGACGATGACCGCGCGATGAATGGCCGCGTAGTACAGGAACGCGAACAGCCGCCGCTGACCGAAGCTGAGCTGATCGTGACGAAGTCGCGTACCGTCCTCTTTGACGAATCGAAAGCGGAGCTGCCCCAGGTACCAGGACCAGGCGTCCGGTTCGTCCAACTGCTCTCGCCGCAACAACTCGAGCTGCATCATCGCACTGGTGAACCCGAGCGCCTTGCAGGTTTGATCGAGGAACTCGACTTGCCGGTCATCGAGCTTAAAGTCATCGTGTTGCTCGCCCAAACGAGCCTGATCGGCCAGCGCCCGCCCCACTATCGGCGGTAAAAAGTCGTCGATTGCCGGCTCTATTCGACCCTTGCCCAGCTCGAAGAAAACAAACTCTGATGCCGCGATCCCGTCGTCAAACCATCGGGTCGCCTCGTCGAAACGGGCCAGATTCCATGTACTGAATTCGTGGATCCGTGCCTGAAGCTCTCCATTATCGCTATCGAGCTCACGGAGTTGTCCCGAGGCAACGGCACTGAGCGGGAAATCGAAATCAGTGGGCTGGACCGATGTGGTGGTCTTGCCCTTGTAGGTCGTAACCACGCGATCGTGCTCACCAGCGATCGTGATCCGCTCGCCCCCGTGCAGATCGAGCTGCATCGTCCATGAGACGAGCGGTCGGGCCTGTGGATCCTTCTGGAGGGACCCCGGGGACGAGCGGACGTCGACGCTGCAACGCGCTCCGACGCCCTCACACAAATAACTGAGGTGGAACTCGTGCTCGGCGAGGGACTCGAAGCGTCCGTTGAGCACCTGCACGAGTAGCTCGAGCAGAGTCGTCTTGCCCGAGCCGTTGACCCCCAACAGCACGTTGAAGCCGTCGTTGAACACGAGCTCCGTGCCGGGACGAACCCGGGGGTGCTTGTGGATCGTGAGGCGCTTGAGCTTGAGCATCGGCCGCAGCGAGGATGCCGGCCGGCAGCGCGCAGGGCAAGCAGGTCGCGGGGCGGCTCACCAATGCCCAGCCTGGGGAACGGCACAACGCGGCCACGGTGCAGCCTGGCGCGCACAGCGCACAGCGCGCCGCTCCGCGTCTGCTCACAGGCCGTTGTCGACGGCGGGCCGGGCCGGGTGGTCACAGTCGTGCGGGGCCAGGTCAGTACTCTTGTTGGCGCCGAAGTTGGCGGCGTCGAGATTTAAAAAGTCTGCGTCACCGTTGCCGCGGATGCACAAACTCAAAGCACCGTCGGCGTTGTCCTTGTCCTTTTTTAAGGAATCAAAGGCGCCGTCCCAGGTGATGTCCGGCATCATCGGTTGCTGGAACAGGGACACGAACAGATCGTCCGGGGCGTCGCCGTTGGCGAGCAGCTGATTATCATCGATCTCGACGGTCTCGGGATCGGGGTCGAAGTTGGGGTCGTTGTAGCTCATCCCGGACACCAGGCTCAGCGTCGTGAAGCTGACCACGAGCACACCGGTGCTGTCATTGTTCTCGATGAGATTGCCCTGTAGTTCGACCTCGTCGACCGCCAATACCAGGGCGCCGATGCCGACCGGCACCGATGCGCTGATCTTCCCGGCCGGCGCGAAGTTGGCGTGGTTGTTATCGAGAATGCGGTTGCCCTGCACGAGCACGCCGCCGCCGTTGCCCGCGGCCTGCATCGGCAGGTCGAGCACGAAGATGCCGACCGTATTGTCGCTGGCCTCGTTGTCGGAGATCTCGACGTTCTCGCAGTTCTCCGCCTCCAGGCCGGCGACGTTGCCGTGCGCGAGGTTGCTTTTAAAAACCACGTTGCGCGAGCCGGCGGCGTAGATGCCGGCGTCGGCGGCGTCGCTGACCTCGCTGTCGGCGATCTGCAGGTCGACGACGTCGCGCACGTGCATGCCGAACGCGCCGTTGTCCTCGCTCGCGCCGGCGGCCCACGACACCCGGAGGTCCCGCAGCTTCACGCGCGCGCCGCCGAAGATCGTCAGGCCGTCGCCGCCGCTGCTGCGCAGGGTCAGGCCCTCGATCGTCAGGTCCTCGGCGTCCGTCAGCAGCAGGCCCGGGGCGCTGCCCTCGGCGGCGAAGTCGAACAGCGCGCCCGCGCCGATGCCCTCGCTGCCCGCCAGGGGCACGCCGCGCAGGGTCAGGCCGCGCGTGCTCGCAACGCTGAAGCCGGCCCCGGGCGCCATGAACTCGCCCGTGAAGCAGATCGTCGCGCCCTCGCCCGCGCCGGTGAGCGCCGCCTGCACGGCGTCCGCGTCGTCGGACTCGCCGTGCAGCATGACGTCACACTCGGGGCTCAGGTCCGGTCCGGTGGTCGGGGTGCTGCCGGTGCTATCGGTGCTGCCGACTTGCGGGCCGATGCGCAGCAGCGCCGTCGAGTGCAGCGCGTACACCGAGCCGTCCGGACCGAGCTCGAGGTCATCGAAGTAGAGGGTCCCGCGGCCGGCCTTGCCGAGGTCGATGGTCTGCCATGCGCCGCCGTCGCGCAGGTGGACCTTGTGGGTCGAGGCGACCCACACCTTGCCGGCGGCGTCGACCGCGATGCCCTGCAGCAGGTCCTCACCGGCCCCGATCGTGGCCTTCTTCTCGCTGCTCCACGCCTTGCCGTCGTGATGCGAGACGCCGTCGTAGGTCACGCCCCAGATGTGCCCGTCGGCCGTGACCGCGAAGTCGTCGATGCTGCCGCCGACATCGCCGTAGTCGGCGCTTTATGGCGCCGAGATGCTTTCAACGGCGCCGTGAATCGTGATAGTCAGCCCGCCATGGCCAAGAACCTCGCTCTCATCGCCCTGCTCCTCTGTATCGCGGCGCTGTTCCTGCCGCTCTCGCAGACCCCGGACGGCTCGTTTGACCGCCTTCTTGAAGCCGTCGCCCTCGAGGTACATCAGGCCCTGAAAGCCCGCCAACCACACCCTGCCGTCGCCCCCGACCTGCAGGCCCTTGAGCAGCGCATTCGGCGAGTCGGCGAGCACCGTGAACGTGCCGCCGTCGAGCCGCACGACGCCCAGCCTGTCGACCACAAAATAGGCCGGGCC
>NZ_JACCSO010000311.1 GCF_013812955.1 Nannocystis sp.
AGCCCGGCCAGATCGTGCACGTGCGCGCCCGCCAGTACCTCGTGAACGAGGTCGTCGCCCCACCACACCCCGGCCACGCCACCCTGCTGCGCCTCTCCTGCCTCGAGGACGACGCCCAGGGCGACGCCCTCGAGGTCCTGTGGGAGCACGAGCTCGACGCCCGCATCCTCGGCCGCAGCAGCTGGGACAGCGTCGCCAGCCGCGGCTTCGACCGCCCCGAGCTGTTCTCGGCCTATCTCCACACCCTGCGCTGGAGCTGCGTCACCGCCACCGCGCCAAAGCTGTTCCAGGCCCCGTACCGCGCCGGCATCGAGGTCAAGGACTACCAGCTGGAGCCCCTGCGCAAGGCCCTGGCCATGCCGCGCGTGCGCCTCTTCATCGCCGACGACGTCGGCCTCGGCAAGACGATCGAGGCCGGCCTGATCCTCCGCGAGATGCTCCTGCGCCAGCGCGTGCGCCGGGTCGTCGTCGCCTGTCCGCCCTCCGTCGTGCGCCAGTGGCAGGAGGAGATGGAGCAGCGCTTCGGCCTCACCTTCGTGATCCTCGACCGCGACTACGTGGCCGCCTGCCGGCGCGAGCGCGGCTACGGCGTCAACCCCTGGGCCACCCACACCCGCTTCATCATCTCGCACCCGCTGCTGCGCGACGAGACCTACGCCGCCCCGCTGCGCGAGTGGCTGCGCCCCGACGCGAACGACGAGTTGACCGTCACCGCCCAGTCCCTGCTGATCCTCGACGAGGCCCACAACGCCGCCCCCGCCTCGGGCGCCCGCTACGCCGTCGACTCGCACTTCACCCGCGCTGTCCGCGAGCTCGCGCAGCGCTTCGAGCACCGCCTCTTCCTCTCGGCCACGCCGCACAACGGCCACTCCAACTCCTTCTCCGCGCTGCTCGAGATCCTCGACCCCGATCGCTTCTGCCGCGGCGTGCCGCCAGACGCCAGCCTGCTCGACGAGGTCATGGTCCGCCGCCTCAAATCCGACCTCCGCGAAATTTCTACCGACGACTTCCCCGACCGCCAGGTCATCCCGGAGATCATCGACAAGCTCCCCGAGGACGCCCCCGAGCTCGCCCTCTCAAGGCTCCTGCAACAATACCGCGAGCTCCGCGAAGCCCGCCTAGCCGCCGCCCCTCGCACCCAGCGCAGCGCCGGCATGCTGGTGATCATCGCCCTGCAAAAGCGCCTGCTCTCCTCGATCGAGGCCTTCGCCAGCACCCTCGCCGTGCACCGCCGCGCGATCGACAAACAGCCCGCCCCAGCCACCCACGACGAGCCCAACCTGTCCGAAAGTACAGGCCCCGACGACGACCGCGCCGAGCTCCCCGAGGACGAGGCCGCCCGCGAGGACGCGACCCAGCTCGAGCTGCTCACCCGCCGCGCCGTGCCGCCATCCCCGGAGGAGCGCGCCCTCCTCACCCAGATGGCCGCGATCGCCGAGACCGCCCGCCACGCCCCCGACGCCCGCGTGCGCCGCCTGCTCACCTGGCTCAAGCAACACGCCTGCCCCGACCTCGGCCAGCCCGGCGCGCGCTGGCTCGATCGCCGGGTCCTGATCTTCACCGAGTACGCCGACACCAAGCGCTACCTGATCCACCAGCTCGCCAACGCCCTCGACGGCAGCGACCAGGCCGACGACCGCATCGGCGCCTTCCACGGCGGCATGGGCGACGACGCCCGCGAGCAGATCAAGCAGGCCTTCAACGCCGACCCCCAAAAGCACCCCCTGCGCATCCTCGTCGCCACCGACGCCGCGCGCGAGGGCATCAACTTACAAAATCACTGCAGCGACCTGTTCCACTTCGACATCCCCTGGAACCCGAGCCGCATGGAGCAGCGCAACGGCCGCATCGACCGCAAGCTCCAACGGGCCGCCGTCGTGCACTGCCGCTACTTCGTGCTCCCGCAGCGCGCCGAGGACCGCGTGCTCGACATCCTGGTCCGCAAGACCGACACCATCCACCGCGAGCTCGGCAGCCTCTCCCCGGTCGTCGAGCGCAACCTCGAGGAGCTGCTGCGCAGCGGCATCGCCCACACCCGCGAGGCCGACCTCACCGCCGACATCGCCGCCCAGCAGCCGACCAAAAAGACCCTGCTCGACCTCCAGATCGACCGCGAGCTCGAGATGGTCCGCAAGCGCCAGCAAGACCTCAAGCTCCGCGTCCAGGAGCTGCGGGCCATGCTCGCCGAGTCTCAACAGTGGCTCGGCCTCACCGACGAGCACTTCCGCGGCGCCCTCTCGGCCGCCCTCGAGCTCCTCGGCGCCGAACCACTCACCCCCCTCGACGACCAGGCCCAGTCCGACCCCGCCCGCGCCCGCTGGCGCATGCCCGCCCTCGACCGCCGCGCCGGCGCCGACCCGAGCTGGGCCGCCACCCTCGACGCCCTGCGCGTCCCGAGGCGCCGCGACCAAAAGCCCTGGGAGTGGCGCCGCGAGGCCCCCATCCGCCCCGTCGTCTTTCGCGACCCACGCAGCCTCGACGGCGAGGTCGTGCACCTCCACCTCGAGCACCGCGTCGTCCAGCGCCTGCTCGGCCGCTTCCGCTCCCAGGGCTTCCTGCACGACGAGCTGACCCGCGCCTGCGTGCTGCGCACCGACGACCCCGAGCCCAAGCTGCTGGTCCTCGGCCGCCTCTCGCTCTACGGCCCCCACGCCGCCCGCCTGCACGACGAGGTCCTCGCCGTCGCCGCCGAGTGGGTGGACCCCGAGCTGCGCGCCCGCAAGCGCCTCACTGCCCTGCCCCGCAACGACCGCGACGAGGTCCTCGCCCAGCTCGAGCGCTCGCTCGCCACCCCGCGCCTGCGCGACGTGCCCGCCGCCCTGCAGACC
>NZ_JACCSO010000374.1 GCF_013812955.1 Nannocystis sp.
GTCTTGTCGCCGGCGTGCACGTCGCCGGTGCAGTAGGGGACGTAGATGAAGTTCCAGTCGGCGACGGGGTTGTCGGCGTTCTTGTGATTAAAAATGCCGCCCACGCCGATGCCGAGCTTCCAGGCGCCGAACTGGAAGCTGCCGAAGTTGGAGAAGCCGTCGTTGAGCAGGCAGGTGGCGCTGTTGAAGCAGGCGCCGCCGCCCTCGAAGAAGATCGCCAGCTTGTCGCTGGACCCGTAGCGCACGCCGATGCCGGTGGTCGTGCCGTTGCGACAGCGTGACTCCGGGAAGTCGATCCACGTCCACGCGCCGGGCACCGCCGGCGGCAGCGGCTCACCGTCCCACTCGGAGGGCGCTTCGCCGGTGGTGTCCTCGGAAGTGGTGTCCTCGGAAGCGGTGTCCTCGACGGTGGTGCTCGAGGCACCCGTGGCGTCGGCGCCGCTGGTGGTCGGGGTGTCGGTGGTCGCGGCGGTGATGGCGGCCGTGGTGCCGTCGTCGAGCTCGCCGGTCTGGCTGGTGGCGGCGGCGCTGGTCTCGCCGTCGCTGACATCGCCGGGCTCCGGGGTGTCGCTGCAGGCGAGGAGGGCGCTGGCCGCGAGGAGGACGCAGGGGCGATGATTGGCGGAGGACATGGTGCCGCGCATCGTAGCCCGTGGGGCGCCGCGGGTGCCCATGGGTCCTCGCGGGTCCCCGCGATCTGGCGCGCGGCCACCGGCCCCCGACGCGCCGAGGAGCTGGGGGCGCTCACTGCCGATGCGTGCCGATCTCAAGAGCTCGGCCATGGTTGCCGCCATGACGAACGTGACCAAGATCTGCCTGATGCTGGTGCTCATCGCGCCGGCTTGCAACGACAAGGAAGAGACCGATGGACCGAGCGCGACTGCCACGCTGGTCGGCCTCAACAACAGCGGCGTGAACGGGACCGTGCGCTTCATGCCCCAGGGAGATGAGGTGCGCATCGAGGTCGACGTCTACGGTCTGACCCCAGGCCCGCACGGCATCCACATCCATGAGTTCGGCGACTGCAGCGCGCCCGACGGGTCATCGGCCGGCGACCACTTCGACCCGGTGAACCAGCCGCACGGCGCGCCCGGCCCGGCCACCCATCCGGGCGACCTCGGGAACATCGCGGCGGACGCGAACGGCACGGCCAGGATCTCGCTCGACACCTCGCGGATCACGCTCGGCAAGGGGACCGCCGGGGTCCTCGGTCGCGCGGTGGTCGTGCACGCGATGGCGGACGACCTGCAGTCCCAGCCAGCCGGCGACTCGGGCGCGCGCGTGGCCTGCGGCGTCATCCGTGCCGATTCGGGCCAGACGGTGCCGGTCGTGATGGGCGGTCCGAACGATCAATGAGCTGTCCGCGGGGACAGTTGCTCGTGACGCCCGCTGCGCTCAGCGGGAGACGATGACGGCGAGATCTCAGGCCCGCGCGAGCGCGTCGAGGAAGGGCACGACCTCCGTGAAGTTGTCGAACGGGATCACCGCGATGCGATGGTCGCGAAACAACATCTCCCGGCGGTCGGCCTCTGCCTGTTCGGAGGAAAGACGCTTGAGCAGCGCGTAATGGATCGAGCCGGCACCGCGGAGCGCCGAGGTGTTCTCCGCGAGGACGATGTCGAGATCATGGGGATCCGACATCCCGTAGCCGACGAACAGAAAGCTGTTCGCGATCAGCAGGTGATCCACGACCGTGCGATAGGCGGCGTGCTTGCGGACCTCGGCGTATTCGTCCTGGGTGAGCACGACCGATGCCTCGTCTTCGGCGCTACCGTGGAGCTTAAAAAGCACGTTGCGCCCAGCCGTGAGGTCCCCGAGGGCTTTGGCAGAGTTCAGCCAGGTGTAAGGCTGGCGGAGCAGTGGGCCTTCCACGGCCTCGAGCAGCAGGTCGTAGTTGGTGGTCAGCACGATGCGGGGACCCAGCGCCATGATGGCCTGGTGGGCAGCGCCAGGCGCGGCGTCACGTGGGCGGAAGATCGCCGAAAGCGCGTTGCCATAATCGTCGCCGAGCTTTTGTTTCACCACGTCGAGCTCGCTTAGCATCGCCCGGAGCGTCATGACCCGCGGGACCTCTTTCGTGGCGTCCGCCGGGTCGGGCTTGAAGAACCGAGCGCGCAGCGTCTGGCGATCGTGGTCATCTTGCCAGTGGTGCGGCTTGCATTCATCGAGCAGCCGCCGGGGCAGGTCGCCCCAGGTCGGGAAGCCCCCCTTGACGTCGGTACCGAGCGAGAGCCCGGCACCGACGAAGGGGATGAGCTTGCCGGCTCTTCGGACCGCGACGAGTGACGGGGGAAGCGGAGGATGGTCAGCGGACATGGTGCTGGAGGGAGAGATAACGGGGTCGCCCTGAAGTCGCGACCGGGGGGCCGCCAGGTCATCCTCGTGAGCGCTTGGTGGTTGGGGCGGGGCGACTGGCGAAATTGCGGGAGGCGGTAGCTCCGCGGTGTCCAGTTCGCAAGCATGCGCGCAGGCGCGAATTGCCTTGTATCTTCCAGGTCGCGACTGGATGAGATGGCGCATCAAGTCCAAATCGACGTAGCCGTGACGCTGCAATGCGGCCACCGCACTCCACGAGACATCCTCCTCACTGCCGCGATCGAGGAGTGCGCCCGCAACCCTCCCATAGTGTTCTCGAATGAACCTTCGCAGCTCGGTGGTTGTGAAGACCGCCATGAACAACGCATGTAGCGCGACCTCGGGCGATTCGCGTTCCTCGGTCATAGAAGACACAGCTTCGATCAGTCTAATCTCCGGGTCAAGTCGAGCTTGCCGAACTCGAGAATTGGGCAGGTCGGTCGCGCCCTTAGAAGGGCCAGGCCGGTAGTTTGCTGCGCCGAAAGACAGTAGCCAGCGCCCACCCGAACGGAATCGCCATCACTACGGTGAAGATCAGGATAGCATCTAGCTTGCGGTCATCGTCGTAGCGCTGTACCAACGCCAGGGCTTTGAGGAGGATCGATATGAAGGCCACGACACTGATGTAGCTGAGCACGACGAGCGCGACTGCATGTGGGCGCGACAGGAGGTACCTGGGTCGACGTGGCGGCGACACGTGGACCTCAGTGAAGCCGATAGCACGCTCGAGCTCGGACATCATGGCGTCGCACGCTACTCCTTGTCCGAAACGGGAGCAAGCTCGCTGATTGGAGCTCGTGGCGCTCTCGATGCCCGCTGCGCTCAGCGGGAGACGATGACGGCGAGGGTGCCGAGGTTGCCGAAGGCGTCGCGGGCTCGCAGCACCACGCGGTGCTTGCCGGGCTTGAGGTCGGCGGGCAGCACGATCTCGAAGGCCTCGTTGTCGGCGTCGAAGAGGCCGTCCGCGGGGCTGGCCGCGCGGAACGGGCCGCCGTCGATCGCATAGCCGACATCATGGATGTGGCTGCCCTCGTCGCGGGCGCGGGCGGAGATCCTGGTGCCCTGGACCTTGGCCTCGTCGATGACGGGGCGCCGGTGGTCGACGATGAAGGGGGCGCTGATCACCTCGTCGGTGCGGGCGCGGGCGCTGCCGTTGCTGGGTTCGTCGCTGGCGAGGATCTGCGCCTCGTAGACGCCGTCCGGGACGCTGGCGAGGTCCCACTTGAGCTCCTTCTTGGTGGTCGGCGCCTCGTCGCCGAGCCTGATCCACTCGGCCGCGCCGCTGCCCTCGGGGCGGATGCGGACCTCGTAGACCAGGTCGTCTTCGTCGCGGGCCTCGGCCTTCCACTTGATCGTCAGCTTGGAATCGGGCTCGGCGTCGTCGGTGCGCTCGAACTCCGGACGCGCCACCGAGACGCTCTGGACCAGCGGCGCCAGGTTCTCCGGGGCGTAAAACAGCGAGATGTCGCGCAGCTCGGCCTGGGCCTCCAGACCGACCTCGAGCTGTACGTAGCGCCGACTCGGCACCGCCAGCGCGCCGCGCAGCGCGTCGGCCGAGCGGGTCAGGGTCACCGTCTTCCAGTCGCTCCAGCGCCTGTCGACCTCCTCGCCGGGGCCGCTGCGCGCACGTAAGGTCAGCGGGCCGCCGCCGCGCAGGTAGACCGCGCCATAAGCGGCCGGCTGCTTGGCGTCGAAGACCTTGCTGCGGTACCGGGCCTTCGCCGCGGATGATGCCGTGGTGCCGCCGGCGGTCAGGGCGTAGACGGCCGCGCCGTCGCCAGCGGTCGCCAGCACGCCGCCGGCCTTGAAGGCGCACAGGGCGGTGGTCTGGCGCTCCTCGAGGTCGGCGATGACGGCGACGTCGCGGCGGCCGCGGACGCGATAGACCTTGCCGGCCTGGGAGGAGGCGACGAGCACCTCGCCCTTGCCGGGGCCGGGCAGGAGCGAGGTGAAGTATTGCTTGTCGCGGTGGAGCCAGCTCTCCCAGGACAGCTCGCCGGCGCGGGCGAGGTCCGGGGCCTTGCCGGCGATGAGCGGGACGAACATGAGGTCGGCGCTGCTCTGGGGCGCGGAGGGGGCGGCGTCGAGGCTGCCCTCGATCGGCTGGCCGACGAGGCTGGTGCGGCCGAGGTTCTTGGTGAGGGCCTGGAGCGAGCTGAGGCCGCGGTCGGAGAAGTCGTTGACGGCGGCGACGAGGCCGGTGTCGGTGAGGGCGAGGGCGCGGACCTCGTCGCCGGTGAAGTCTTGCAGGAGCACGCCCTCGACGGGGTCCCCGACTTGCAGGAGCTTGGCGCCGGGCGAGGTGCCGACGATGATGTCCTTGCCGATGGTGAGGACCGAGAGGATGTCCTTCTCGTCGCTGTCGAGGAGGACCTTGGTGTCCTTGCCCTCGCTGTTGATGGAGAACAATTCACCCTTGGGTCCGGTGGCGATCAGCAGGCGCCCCTGATGGGGGACGATGGCCCAGATCTGCTCGACCTTGAACTCGGCGAAGGTGCTGACTTTGCCCTTGGCGTCGACGCGATAAATGATGCCGCCGGGCAGGGTCGCGGCCAGCAGGTCGCCGCCGGGCAGCTGGGCCAGTGCCGAGACGACCGCGCCCTTGAGCGTGGCCACCGGCTCGACCTTCGGCGCGGCGGCCTTGCCGTCCTTGCCCGGCTTGCCGCCGAGGCTCACGCGCTGGATCGTCGCCGCGTCGGCGGTGCCCACGTAGGCGCGCTTGCCGTCCTTGCCGTCGCCGAGACAAGTGAACACGCTGGCGCCCGGGACATCGGCGCGCGCGGGCAGCAGGCCCGGCGTCACCTTGCCGGAGGCCTCGATCGCCGCGCCCTCGGCCTCGCCCATGTCGAAGTCGTCGAAGTCCGTGACCCGGAAGGTCCGCGTGCCGCCGGCCTGGGCCGCGCCCGGTACAACGAGCGCGAGGGTGAGCGCGAGCCAGCGACGAAGATGACCCGAGAGACAGATGAACGGAGGTCGACGGGTGCGCATGAGAGCGGTCAGCGGGTCGGGAGGTCGGAGGTCGGAAGGATTCAGTCGTCGAAGCTGCGGCGGGGCTTCACGGACAGCTTGATCGCGTGCTCGCCCTCGATGAGGTTCGCGGTCGGGATGACGCGGCGGGCCATCTGCTTGAAGCGCACGGCGCCGACGGTGGTGTTGGTGTGCGACAGCGCCTCGAGCACGCTGCCGGGCAGCTCGGCCATCAAGCCGTGGCGGGTCGAGAGGCCCTCGTCTTCTCGATAAATGGTGGCGACCATGCTGCGGGCCGGGTACACGGCCTCGAGGGTGTCGATGAGGTCGTCGAGGTTGCCGGCGATCGGGCGGGGGGGGCGGGCGTTCTGGCCGCTCGTGACCTCGATCTGGAGGCCCTCGCCGCCGGCGTCGTCGGGGATGCGCAGGGCGAGGGTCTCGCGGCGGAGCCGGCCGCGGTAGTCGCGGAGCTGCAGCTCGAGCTGCAGGAGGTCGCCGGCGTGAAACTCTCCGGTGGGCACGCGGATCGCCTCGAGGCTGTCGACGGGGGCGCCGTACTCGACGGTGACCGATTGTTTGATGCTGCGGATCTTGGCGACCTCGAAGTCGTTGTCGAGCAGCGCGGTCAGGGTGATCGGGCCGCGGCCGCGGGTGACCGCGCGGACGTCGACTCCGGACGGGAAGAACGCCTCCTCGCGCAGCTTGATGGTGCGCGGGCCCTTGCTGGTCTCGACGGCGATCTCGTGGGCGATGATGGCGACCAGCTCGGTGCCGTCGCCGCCGCCCTCGCCGAGCGCCTCCGCGAGTAGGCTGGTGGCGAGGCTCGGGGTCAGCTCGGCGCCGAGCGCGACCTCGCTGTGATAAACGCGCAGCGCCTGGGCGACCTCGGGTCCGCGCAGCTCGGTGGTCACGGGGATCAGCGGGGCGCTGAGGTCGGTGCGCAGCGAGATCGCCGCCTGCCGGTCCTGGATCAGCGCGCCGCGCAGGTTCAGGGCGCTCGACAGCTTCACCGAGCGCTCGACGCTGGGGATGATGACGTGCACGCGGGCGTCGGCGATCGGGAGGTTGCTCGGACCGGCGCCGAACATCTCGTGGCCGAAGCCGAGCAGCTTCTCGCCCTGCTTGCCGCCGACCCAGGTGATCGTGCCGTTCGGCGAGACCGCGTTGTCGCCGCGGATCAGCACGATCGAGACCGCGTCGCCGCCCTTCCATGCCTTCGGAGCCGGTGGTGTCGCGCCGGCGGAACCTGTCCCCGAGGACATGCCGCGGCCGGAGCCGCCGCGCACCGGGATGAGGCCGAGCTGGTCGGCGAGCATGCGCGTGGCGGCGGTGCCGAGCCCGCTGACGGACATCGGCGCGCCGAGCGGGGCGAGGCCGTTGACGGGGTTCAGCTCGGCGGGCCGGCGGCGAGCCGGGAGCGGTGAGACGTCGAGGCCGAGCATGGTGTCGGCCCAGCCGGAGGCGCCGGCGCGGGCGTGGCCGCGGATGCCGGTGCGGGCCTCGGGCAGCACCTCGGGTCGGTAGGGCAGGTCGCCGACCGCGAGCATGTTCTTGATCGGGGTGATGCCGCCGATCGGATCCTTGTTGAAGCGGTAGCCGTAGGCGAGCGCGCCGACCAGCTTGCCCTCGATGTAGATCGGGCTGCCCGACATGCCGCCGACGATGCCGCTGTGGACCATGCGCGGGTCGCTGGACTTGAACAGGATCGCGTCCTGCTTGGGCAGGTAGTCGTACACGACGTCGACGACCTCGATCTCGAAGCGGTCGGTGTCGCTGCCGGAGAACACCGTGACCGCGTAGCCCTTCATGCCGGGGCGCACATCCTCCACCGGCATGATGTCGACCGGAGCGGCGCGCGCGGGCTCGCCGGCGCCGAGGGCCAACCATGCGAGCAAACCAGTCGTGGCGCCGCGGCCAGCCCTGGAGCCGAGGCCGATCAGCGGGCGACGAGGGCTGGGTTTATCGGCTGGCATGGTGGTCGAGGGCCTGCTGCATCACGCCGACGAGGTCGTCTTGCGGCAGGTAAAAGTACTTGTACTGCGAGCGTGCAGCGTTGGACAGGGTGGCGTCGACCTTGCCCTGCGGATCGAGGAACAGCACGCGCGGTACGTACTGCCCATCGGGTCCGTAGCGCAGGGCCTGCGGCTCGTCGTCCTGGTCGAGATTGACCATGACGAAGCGCTCGCTGGCCTGGACCAGCGCGGGGTCAAAAAAGCGCGGCTTGAGATCGCTACAGCGGCCGCACCAGGGGGCGTGCACGAGCAGCATCAGCGGGCGCCCGAGGGTCTTGGCCTCCGCGAGGCCCTCGTCGAGGCCACGCCAGGCGATCTTGTCGCCGTAGCCGTGGGCCGGAGCGCTGACTTCGCGAGCGGGGGTGATCTGCGAATTGCCGGCGGTCGGTGTGGGGGCTGGCGTGGCGGCCGGATCGTCGGGCAGGACCTCGCCGACCTCGGCGACCTCGGCCTGCGGCTGCGAGCCCGCCGCCGGAGTCCCGCCGTTACAGCCCAGGAACAACGTAGTGAGCGCCCACAGCGAGGGCCGGGTGCGGCCGAGCGCCAGCGCCGCCGTGCGGTGAACAGTGATCACGGAGGTCGACCATAACACGCAGCCCCCGGAGATCTGCCCTGGAAATGTCCTCGCGCGGCCTGGATAATCACGGCCCGGTCATGGACGAGGTGCAGCGCGACGGAGAGGACCGGTTTCGGGCGATGGCCGACAGCGCCCCCGTGCTCATGTGGATGGGCGGCGCCGACGGCCAGTGGACGTTCTTCAACGCGAGCTGGCTGCAGTTCACCGGGCGGACCCTCGCCCAGGAGCTCGGCACCGGCTGGCTCGCGGGCGTGCATCCCGACGACCGACAGCGGTGCATGGGCACCTATCTGGCGGCCTTCTTCGCCCGGCGCGGCTTCGAGATGGAGTACCGCCTGCGCCGCCACGACGGCGAGTATCGGTGGGTGGTCGACAGCGGCGCGCCGCGGACCCTGCCGGGCGGCGAGTTCGCCGGCTACGTCGGCTCGTGCATCGACATCACGCCGCGGCGCTGGGCCCAGCAGGAGCTGGCGCGGGTGAACGCCCAGCTGCAGGCGGTGCTCGACGCCTCGCATCAGGTGGCGATCATCGCCACCGACCCGGAGGGCGAGATCACGCTGTTCAACCGCGGGGCCGAGCAGATGTTCGGGGTCGCCGCGAACGCGGTGCTCGGCCACCTGAGCACCCAGCTGGTCCGTCATGACCCCGAGTTCGCGGCCCGCCGCGAGCGACTCTCGGCCGAGTTCGGGCGGCCGATCGACGGCTTCGAGGTGATGTCGCTGCGCGCCCGGCTCTACGACCACGACGAGCAGGAGTGGACGCTGTACCGCGCCGACGGCGGGCGGGTGACGATCAACATGGTGGCCTCGCCGATGCGCGAGCCGGGCGGCGAGATCACCGGCTACGTCGGCATCGCCCGCGACATCACCGACAGCAAGGCCGCCGAGGTGGCGATGCGCGAGAGCGCCACGCGCGTGCAAGGGGCCCTGCACGGCAGCATGGACGCGATCGTCATGATGGTGGCGCTGCGCGACGACGCCGGCGCGGTCGTCGACATGATGTTCACCGACCTGAACCCGCGGGCCGAGCAGCTGTTCAGCCTCGACGCCGCCTCCGCGATCGGCGCGCGCCTCACCGAGCTGTTCCGGGCGCCCGTGATCCGCACCTTCATCGCCAAGTTCGCCGAGGTGATCACCACCGGCCAGCCGCTCGAGGAGGAGTTCCCGGTCGACTCGCCGCTCATGCCGGACACCCACTGGTTGCGCATGCAAGTGGTGGCCCACGGCGACGGCGTGGTCGCGACCTCGCGCGACATCTCGCAGCGCAAGCGCGACGAGGAGCGCCTGCGCCGCAGCGAGGCGCGCCTGAACATGGCGCTCGATGCGGCCCAGGACGCGCTGTGGGACTGGAGCCTGGTCGAGAAGCAGCTGTACGTCAGCCCGCGCTGGCTGAATCGCCTCGGCCTCGACCCCACCAACCCGCTGATCTCGCAGGCGGAGATGGAGGGGCGCACGCACCCGGACGACCTGCCGGGGGTGCACAGCGCGGTGCTGGAGCACCTCAGCGGCCGCAGCTCGGTGTACGAGCGCGAGTACCGGGTGCGCGACGCGGTCGGCGAGTGGTCGTGGGTGCTCGCGCGCGGCAAGGTGGTCGAGCGCGACGCGAAGGGCCGCGCGACCCGGATGCTGGGGACCGCCAGCGACATCACGACCCGCAAGCAGCAGGAGTCCGAGCTGCTGCGCGCGAAGGAGGCGGCGGAGCGGGCCAACCAGGCCAAGAGCGAGTTCCTCGCCAACGTCAGCCACGAGATCCGCACGCCGATGAACGGCATCCTCGGCATGGTCGAGCTGGCGCTCGACGACGAGCTCGCGACCCAGCAGCGCGACCGCCTGCGCCTGGTCCACGACTCGGCGCGCTCGCTGCTGGCGATCATCAACGACCTGCTCGACCTGGCGAAGATCGAGGCCGGCAAGTTCGTGCTCGATCCGACCCGCTTCGCGCTGCGCGAGGAGGTCGAGCTGACGCTGCGCTCGCTGGCCGCGCGGGCCCAGGAGCGCGGCCTGCTGCTCAGCTGCACGATCGACCCGGAGGTCCCGGCGCAGGTCGTCGGCGACCCCGACCGGCTGCGTCAGGTGCTGGTCAACCTGGTCGGCAACGCGATCAAATTCACCGAGCGCGGGCAGGTGATGGTGCGCGTGCACCGGGCGCCCGAGCCGGAGCTGCGGGTGATCTTCGAGATCGAGGACACCGGCATCGGCGTCCCGCCCGACCGCCTGGCGGCGATCTTCGTGCCCTTCGAGCAGGCCGACCCGTCGACGACGCGGCGCTTCGGCGGCACCGGCCTGGGCCTGACGATCGCCACCCGCCTGGTCGAGCTGATGAGCGGACACATCGGGATCGTCAGCGAGGTCGGGGTCGGCAGCACCTTCACCTTCGACGCGCGCTTCACCCCGGTCCACGCC
>NZ_JACCSO010000383.1 GCF_013812955.1 Nannocystis sp.
CCTGTGTGAGGGCGCCCCCCTTCGGGCACCCGGCTACGCCAGGATATCCGAACGTAAGAGCCGGCCCCGCGCCGGCCCGTGCGACGTCGTCCGCGATACCAGGACCACGACGCGAGCCCGTGCGACGTCGTCCGCGCTACCAGTCCCCGCGCCGGCCCGCGCGACGTCATCCGCCTTCACCACGTCCGTCCGCCCACCAACCCACGCCGACCCATCCACAAAAAAAAGCCGCCCTCTCACGAGGGCAGCCTTTTTTCAAGCCGGGCTAGCTCAGCCCTTCTTATTATCCGCGTACTTCCGGATCAGCTCGTCCTGGATGTGGCGGGGGACCGCCTCATACCGCTCGAACTCCATCGTGTACTCGGCCTTGCCCTGCGAGTTGGAGCGCAGCTCGGTCGAGTAGCCGAACATGTTGGCGAGCGGGATGTGCGCCTCGATGACGCTGGTGCCCATGCTGCTCTCGGAGCCGACGATGTTACCGCGACGACGGACCAGGCCGCCCTGGATGCCGCCCTGGAACTCCTCGGGGGTCTCGACCACCACGCGCATGATCGGCTCGAGGATGATCGGGCCGGCCTTGGGCATGGTCTCTTTGAAGGCCGCGCGGGCGGCGATCTGGAACGCCATGTCGCTCGAGTCGACGGCGTGTGCGCCACCGTCGTTGAGCTCCATCTCGACGCCGACGACCGGGAAGCCGATCAGCACGCCGCGGGCCAACGACTGGCGGAAACCAGTGTCGCAGGACGGCACGTACTCGCGGGGGATCTTGCCGCCGACCACGTTGTCGACGAAGCGGTAGACCTTGTCCTCCGCGTCGTCGGGCAGCGGGCGCATCACGCCGCCGATCTTGGCGTACTGACCCGAGCCACCGGTCTGCTTCTTGTGGACGTAGTGGTACTCGGTCTCCTGCGTGATCGTCTCGCGGTAAGCCACCTGCGGCTCGCCGACGATCGTCTCGACCTGGTACTCGCGCTTCATGCGCTCGATGTAGATGTCGAGGTGCAGCTCACCCATGCCCTGGATGATCGTCTCGCCGGACTCCTCGTCGCGGTGCACGCGGAAGGTCGGGTCCTCCTTCGAGAAGCGGTTGAGCGCCTTCGAGAAGTTCTGCAGCGCGTCCTTCTTGAGCGGCTGCACGGCGTAGCTGATGACCGGCGAGGGCACGAACATCGAGCGCATCGAGTAGACGGTGTCGCCGTCGGTGAAGGTGTCACCGGAGGCGCAGTCGATGCCGAACAGCGCGGCGATGTGGCCGGCCTCGGCGTCCTCGATGTCCTGCATCTCGTCCGCGTGCATGCGCACGAGGCGGCCCACCTTGGACTTCTTGCCGGTCCGGGTGTTGTAGATGCTGTCGCCCTTGGCGATCTTGCCCTGATAGATGCGGATGTAGGTCACCTGACCGTACTTGCCCTCTTCGAGCTTGAACGCGAGCGCGCACAGCGGCTTGGCGGGGTCGGAGGCCAAGATGACCTCTTCTTCCTTGTTGCGGGAGCCGATCTCGAAGGCCTTGTTGGTGACTTCGGTCGGGTTCGGCAGGAAGGAGATGACGCCGTCGAGCAGGTGCTGGACGCCCTTGTTCTTGTACGCGGAGCCGACGAACACCGGGGTCAGCTCGAGCGACAGGGTCGCCTTGCGGATCACCGGGCGCATCTGCTCGGCGGTCACCTGGGCGCCCTCGCCGTCGAGGAAGGTCTCGGCGAGCGAGTCGTCGAAGTCGCCGAGCGCCTCGACCAGCTTGAGGCGATACTCCTCGACGCCCTCCTTGAGGTGCTCGGGGCACGGCTCCTTGCGGATGGTCTCGCCGTTGTCGCCGTCGAAGTACAGCGCCTCACGCGTGAGCAGGTCGACCACGCCCTCGAACTTGTCCTCGGCGCCGATCGGGTAGGTCACGAGCACTGCGTTGTGGCGCAGCTTCTCGCGCAGCTGGCGGGTCACCTTGAAGGCGTCGCCGCCGGCGCGGTCCATCTTGTTGATGAACGCGAGGCGCGGGACGTTGTAGCGCCGCATCTGGCGGTCGACGGTGATCGACTGCGACTGCACGCCGCTGACCGAGCACAGCACGAGGATCGCGCCGTCGAGCACGCTGAGCGCGCGCTCGACCTCGATCGTGAAGTCGACGTGCCCGGGGGTGTCGATCAAGTTGATGAAGCAGTCGCCCCAGGTCACGAAGGTCGCTGCCGACTGGATCGTGATGCCCTTCTCACGCTCGAGATCCATCGAGTCCATGGTGGCGCCGACGCCCGACTTGCCCTTGACCTCCTCGATCTTGTGGATGCGCCCCGTGTAGTACAGGATGCGCTCCGAGAGGGTGGTCTTGCCCGAGTCGATGTGCGCGGAGATCCCGATATTACGGACCTTTGCGAGTTCCATGGTAGCTCTCTACTTGCTTTCGCCTGCGTTGAAATCGATGAATGCGGAGAATCCGGGCAGAGACGGGCTTTCCTGGCGAAATCAGGGCCGCGGGGCCCTGACACAGAAAACCCGGTTCAACCCGGTTTTGGCGGCCGGAGCATGCCACAGCGATGCCGGCTTCGCCGCCCTGGACAGCCCCGCAGGCCGTGATCGTCCACACTAGCCCTGGGGTCTGCCCTGCCTCCAGCGCCCGGCTAGTTCAGGGCAACTCGAGGAAATGACGGACCAACGCCGCCGGCGTGAAGCCGAACTTCTCGGCGAGGACTTTACCCGGGGCCGAGGCCCCGTAGTGGTCGAGGCCGTGCTGATACGCGGCGTGGCGGCTCCAGCCGAACGTGGTCCCGGCCTCGACCGAGAGCCGGCGGGAGATCGCTGGCGGCAGCACCTCGTCGCGGTAGCCCTGCGCCTGCATCGCAAACGCCTCCCAGCACGGCATCGAGACCACGCGCACTCGGCGACCGTGGCTCTTGTGGAGCTCGCGCGCCGCGTCCAGCGCGGTCGCCACCTCGGAGCCGGTGGCCACGAAGATGCCGTCGAGGTCGGCGGTGGCGACGCCGTCCGGCTGCCACAACACATACGCGCCCTGGTCGATGCGCTCGCGCGTCTCGGGCATCACCGGCAGGTCCTGGCGCGTCAGCAGGATCGCCGTCGGGCCGTCGCCGAGGCCGCGCTGCATGGCGAGCCGCCACGCCGCCGCCGTCTCGCGCGCGTCGGCCGGGCGCACCACGAACAGCCCGGGGATCAGGCGCAGGCTCATCAGCTGCTCGATCGGCTGGTGGGTCGGACCGTCCTCGCCGACCCAGAAGCTGTCGTGCGTGAACACGTGGACCACCGGCAGCTTCATCAGCGCGCTCAGGCGCAGGGCCCCGCGCATGAAGTCCGAGAACACCAGGAAGGTCGCGTCGAACACCCGCAGGCCGCCGTGCAGCGCCAGGCCGTTGCAGACCGCGGCCATGCCGTGCTCGCGGACCCCGAAGTGGATCTCCCGCCCGCCCGGCTGGCTGCGTGACTGACTCGGCACGCCCATCTCGGTGGCGTTCGAGCCCGCCAGGTCGGCCGAACCACCGACCAGCGTCGGGTGAGCCGTGACCAGCGCCTTGAGCACCTGACCGCCGGCCTTGCGCGTCGCCATCGCCCCGCCCGGCGGGAAGCTCGGGATCTTCGCCAGGATCTCCTCGGAGACCACGCCGCTCAGCTGCGCCTCGTACTGCGCCGCCAGCTCCGGATGCGCCTCGCGATAGGCGGCGAGCCGCGCCTCCCATTCGCCGCGCCGCCGCGCCTGCGCCGGCAGCTGCTCGGCGAACGCGGCGGA
>NZ_JACCSO010000189.1 GCF_013812955.1 Nannocystis sp.
CGCCGACAGCAGCACCCCCGAGGGTCGGGCGCAGAACACCCGCATCGACTTCCAAACCGCCCAGCTGCGCGGTCGGCCCATCGGCGGCGCGCCGGCGGACGGCGGCGGACAGCTCGCAGCCGCCGACCTCTGCCAGTAGACAGCCGGTCGCAGCTGCGTCCACTTCGCCCCCCGGGTTTGCATCCGCGGCCCCGCACTGCTACCAACCGCGGTTACATATGTCCGCGACCTCGTCGACCGTTTACCCACGCTTCGACCTGCACGAGCGCCGGCGCACCCTGCCGCTGCTGCGGGCCATGCAGGAGCGCGTGCTCGTGTGCGACGGAGCGATGGGCACCATGATCCAGAACGCCGGCCTCACGGTCGACGACTTCGAGGGCAACGACGGCTGCAACGAGCTGCTCGTGCGCACCCGGCCCGATGTCATCAAGAGCATCCACGCCGCCTACTTCGCCGCCGGGGCCGACTGCGTCGAGACCAACACCTTCGGCTCCACTCGCCTCGTCCTCAACGAGTTCGACCTCGGCGACGAGGCTTATAGCCTCAACCGCACCGCCGCCGAGCTCGCCAGGGAGGTCGCCCGCGAGTTCTCGACCCCCGAGCGCCCGCGCTTCGTGCTCGGCTCGCTCGGCCCGACCACCCGCCTGGTCTCGCTCGGCCACATCAGCTTCGACGACCTGCTCGCCAACTACGAGGAGCAGGTCGGCGGCCTGCTCGACGGCGGCGTCGACGGCATCCTGATCGAGACCTGCCAGGACATCCTGCAGGTCAAGTGCGCCACGATCGCCGCCAATCGGGCCGCCCAGAAGCGCGGCATCGAGGTCCCGATCCTCGTGCAGGTCACCGTCGAGACCACCGGCACCCTGCTGGTCGGCACCGACATCGCCGGCGCCCTCGTCGTCATCGAGTCGCTGCCGATCGACGTCATCGGTCTCAATTGCGCCACCGGTCCCGACCTCATGGTCGAGCACGTGCGCCACCTCGGCCGCCACGCGACCCGCCTCGTCAGCGTGCAGCCCAACGCCGGCCTGCCGCAGAACGTCGACGGTCGCGCCGTCTACCACTTGACCCCCGCCGAGCTCGCCAAGGCTCACCACCGCTTCGCCAGCGAGTTCGGCGTCTCGCTGGTCGGTGGCTGTTGCGGCACCACCCCGGCCCACATCTCGGCGATCGCCGAGGCCGTCAAGGACCTGCGCCCGGGCCCGCGTCCGACCCAGTTCACCCCGCAGCTGGCCAGTCTCTACGGCGCCACCCCGCTCGACCAGGACAGCGGCCCGCTGCTGGTCGGCGAGCGCACCAACGCCAACGGCAGCCTCAAGTTCAAGGAGATGCTGCTCACCGGCGACTTCGACGGCATGGCCGAGCTGGCCAAGGAGCAGCAGGCCGAGGGCGCGCACGTGCTCGACGTCTGCGTCGCCTACGTCGGCCGCGACGAGGTCCGCGACATGACCGAGGCCCTGCGCCGGATCGTGCCCGCGGTGTCGATGCCGATCATGATCGACACCACCCAGCTCGACGTGCTGGAGGCCGCGCTGAAGATGATCGGCGGGCGCCCGATCATCAACTCGATCAACCTCGAGGACGGCGAGGGCAAGTTCGACAAGATCGCCTACCTCGCGCGCGAGTACGGGGCCGCCCTGGTCGCCCTGACCATCGACGAGGTCGGCATGGCCAAGGAGGCCGCCGGCAAGCTCGAGTGTGCCAAGCGCATGCGCGACCTGCTGGTCGACCGCCACGGCATGCTCGAGTCCGACATCGTCTTCGACCCGCTGACCTTCACGATCGCCCAGGGCGAGGAGGACAGCCGCAAGCTCGGCCTCGAGACCCTCGCCGGCATCAAGCTGATCGACACCGAGATCCCCGCCGCCCGCACGATCCTCGGCCTGTCGAACATCTCCTTCGGCCTCAAGCCCTACCTGCGCCAGGTCCTGAACTCGGTGTACCTCGCCGAGGCCCGCGAGCACGGCCTCGACTCGGCGATCCTGAACGCCAAGAAGATCATCCCGACCCACAAGCTCGGCGAGGACGACCTCAAGGTCACCGAGGACCTGATCTACGACCGCCGCGCCGACGGCTACGACCCGCTCTTCGCCTTCATCGACCGGTTCTCGGGCGCCAAGAAGGTCGAGATGAACGAGTCCGAGGAGGCCGCCCTCACCCTCGAGGAGAAGATCAAGCGCCGCATCGTCGACGGCAACAAGATCAACTTCGACGTCCTGCTCGACGCCGCCCTCGAGCGCTACACCGCCCTCGAGATCATCAACACCATCCTGCTCGACGGCATGCGCGTCGTCGGCGAGCTGTTCGGCGCCGGCAAGATGCAGCTGCCCTTCGTGCTGCAGTCCGCCGAGGCCATGAAGACCGCCGTCCGCCACCTCGAGCCCCATTTGTCGCGCACCGCCGGCCCGCGCAAGGGCTGCATGGTGCTCGCCACGGTCAAGGGCGACGTGCACGACATCGGCAAGAACCTGGTCGACATCATCCTCAGCAACAACGGCTACATGGTCGTCAACCTCGGGATCAAGCAGCCGATCGACAACATCCTCGCCGCCGCGCGCGAGCACAAGCCCGACGTCATCGGCATGAGCGGTCTGCTCGTCAAGTCGACCGTGATCATGAAGGAGAACCTCGAGGCCATGCGCGAGCTCGGCATCACCACACCGGTGGTCTGCGGCGGCGCGGCGCTGAACCGCGGCTACGTCGACCACAACCTGCAAAACGCCTACAGCGGCCGCGACGAGGCCCGCGACGCCGGTCCGGAGCAGGAGCAGGAGCAGAACCGCCAGGACGCGCGCCCGCGGGCCCGGGTGTTCTACGCCAAGGACGCCTTCGAGGGCCTCGCGCTGATGGACGAGCTGTGCGGCCACGTCGCGCCCGACAAGATCACCTTGACCGGCCCCAAGCCGCGCAAGGCCTACCGCCACACCACGCAAGAGGAGTGGGAGGCGCACCTCAAGCGCGCGCTCGAGACGTACACGAAGAGCGAGGTGCAGCCGGCGGCCCGCGTGCCGACGCCGCCGTTCTGGGGCGCCCGCGTGGTCGGCCCGGAGGAGCTGCAGCTCGGCGAGATCTTCCGCTACATCAACAAGAAGGCGCTGTTCGTCGGGCAATGGCAGTACCGTCGCGGCCGCATCAGCGAGGCCGAGTACGAGGACCTGATGCACGGCACCGTCGAGCCCAAGTTTCGCATGTGGTGCGAGCGGGCCATCGTCGACAAGATGCTCGCGCCGCGCGTGGCCTACGGCTACTACCCGTGCCAGAGCGACCACAACGACCTCCTGATCTACGACCCGGAGGACCGCGCCCCGCCGCTGCGCATCTCCTTCCCGCGCCAGCTCGAGGCCAAGCGCCTGTGCATCGCCGACTTCTTTCGCAGCGTGCGCTCCGGTGAGCGCGACGTGGTCGCCCTCACCTGCGTCACCATGGGCGCCATCGCCACCGAGAACTGCCAGGAGATGTTCGGCGCCGACCGCTACGACGACTACCTCCACTTCTACGGCCTCGGCGTCGAGTCCGCCGAGGGCCTCGCCGAGCTGTGGCACAAGCGAGTCCGCCGCGAGCTCAACATCGCCCAGGACGACGCAACCGACGTCAAGGACCTGTTCAAGCAGCACTATCAGGGCTCGCGCTACAGCTTCGGCTACCCCGCCTGCCCCCGCCTCGAGGACCAGGTCCACCTCGTCAAGCTCCTGCGCACCGACCGCATCGGCGTCTCGCTGACGGAGGAGGGCTTCCAGCTCGTCCCCGAGCAGTCGACCTCCGCCATCATCGTCCATCACCCGGACGCCAAGTACTTCAACATCTGAGACCGGTGAGCGGCGCGGAAGCCCTCCGCGCCGCGGCCTCGCTCACCGCTTCGCTCACCACGTCGCTCACCACGTCGCTCACAGCGCGGCGAAGAACGCCCAGATGCCGGGACCGGCCCAGCTCGGCCAGCCGTGGCCGCTGAAGCCCGCCTCGTCGTGTGAGCACCAGGTCACCGGAGACTCGGGGTCACAATCGACATCGGCGACGCAGGGGGCAGGGTCGACCGCATCGCCGGCGCCGGCGCAGCCATTGGCGGCGCTCCAGTGCGCGTGGCTGTTCGTGCCCTCGCTGTAGGGTACGACCGCGTCGATGGTCCCGTGGGCGAGCCAGGTTGCGACCGGGCCGGAGCAGGCGCCGCCATAGGGTCCACCGCCCGCGACCAGGCCGATGCCGCGGATCACATCGCCGCGAAAGCAGCCGATCTGATTCGACATGTAGCCGCCGAAGCTGTGCCCGGTGCTGAAGATCCGCTGCTGGTCAATGCACAGCTGCCCGTTCAGGTCGGCCAGCAGCGCGTCGAAGAACGCAAAATCCTCGTTGCCCGGGTCCAGGTCCCAGCCGGTCTGGTTCATCATGTCGGCCAGCGGCAGCCCGTACGGGTACACGAAGATCGCCTCGCCCTGCGCCGCCTCCTCGATCTTGTAGTACAGCCGCGCGAGCGCCCCGTCGCCGCCGCGCCCGTGCCACGCGAAGACCAGCGGGTACTGCTTGTTCGGGTCGTAGCTCGCCGGCACCGCCAGGATGTACTGACGCTCGGTGCCCTCGACCATCTTCTTCTGCGGCATCCCATTCGGCGGCCCCGGGTCCTTCCCGCAGCCCCCCGCCGGCTCGCCGGTGGTCATATCTCCGGTCGTCCCGTCGTCCGTGGTCGCATCGCCCGTGCTCGACCCGGTGACCGCGGCGGTCGCCTCGCCGGAGCTCCCGGTGCCGCCGATATCGCCGCTCGTCGGCGCCGTGTTCGAACCCGTCTCCGCCGGATCCGTCGTCGGCCCGCCGCTATCAGCTGTCCCTTCGGACATCCCACTCGAGCCCGAGGACCCCGCGCTGTCCGTGGTCGCCGAGGAACCACCCGTACAGGCCGCGAGCAGACTCGCCAGCAACAATGAGCTTCGCATCCCGCGACCCTAGCGCAGCGGCGCGCAAAACCCCAGCGGCCGGCGCCCACCTCCGGCCATTAAGCCGGGGCCAGTCAAGTGGGGTCAGTCGAGCCGGGGTCCGTCGAGCCGGGGTGAGTCGAGCCGGGGTCCGTCGGTGGGGTGTCCGACGCGACGACCGGCAGGCCCTTCGGGGGCTGGACCTGCACGCCCTCGGCGAGGCCCCGGGCCCGCACGACCTCGACGTAGTATTCGGGCTCCTGGCGGGCCTCGATCTCACCGGCCTCGCACAGCGCCTCGAGACGGCCGCGCAGCTCGCCGATGTGGCGCCCGGGCGGCAGCTGGAGCGCCCGCATCAGCAGGTTGCCGAGGCCGGGCGGCAGCGGCGGGACCACGGCGTCCTGGGCCTCGATCTCGCGGATGCGCTTGGCCAGCTCGCTGATCAGGCACAGGCACTTCTGGCGCTTGCCCGGGCGCTTGCTCGTCACATCCGCGCGCGAGAGGTCGAGCAGGTCGGTCAGCACCGGGCCCATGTCCTGGGCGAAGCGCCGCACCGCGGCATCGGTCCAGCTGCCGTCGTACTGCCCGCCGCGCAGGTGATACAGGATCAGCAGCTCGACCCGCTCGCCCATCTCCGCCGGGAACCCGATGCGCCGCGCCGGACCGCGCCGAAACATCCGCACGCCCTCCTCCGCATGGCCGTGGAAGGTCACCTTGCCCGGCCCCACGAAGCGCCGCGTCGGCACCTTGCCGATGTCGTGCAGCACCGCCGCCCAGCGCACCGCGGGCCGCGGCACCGCCTGCCACACCACCGCCTTGGTGTGCTCCCAGACATCCTTGTGGCGACGCCCGCCCTCCTGCGAAAATGAGACCGTCGCGTCGAGCTCGGGCAGCAGGTACGCGAGCAGGCCCGCGTCACGCAGCCACTGCATCGCCACGTGCGGATGGTGGGCACACAGCGCCGGCGTCAGCAGCTCGTAGACCTGCACGGGCGTCAGCGCGGTGATGCGTTCAGCCTGGGCCGCGATCTGCGCGGTGAGCGCAACATCCGGGATCTCCCCCGTTTGGCCAGCAGAGAGCAGCGGAGCCAACAATTCGGCCGGGTCGAGGATCTGGGAGACGAGGGCTGCGGACACGGGGGCTTCACCCACCGGGTCGGTGGGGCGGGCGAGCATAGCAGGAGGTGCGTGGGCGTGTGTGCCGCGACCCGGGATGGTTGACGGAGTTTTGCCCGCCGGTTTGAAGTGCGCGCTCTCTGTGGGCCGGCTTCCCGTGTTAGCCTTGAGCGCACCCCCATGGCCGCCCATCAGTCTCCGCAGCTAGGATACAACCACAACATCCCGCACCGGGGGCGGCTCTATCACGTACAGACCGAGGATTCCGGGGTCACGCGTGCGCACATCTTCACGCACGTGTTCTACGACGGCACGATCGTCGCCTCGAACAAGGTCGACTACAAGCCCAAGCTGGAGAGCGAGAACCTCGACGCGGTGATCATCGGCTTGATGCAGGAGTCGCACAAGTCGATGATCCGCCAGCTTCGCAGCGGCGCCTTCGACGAGAAGATCGTGCGCTTCATCGGCGCGCATCCCGAGGGCACCAACAAGCCCGAGGCGCCGGTGGCACCGGCTCTGGACAAGAAGCCGCGGCCCGACCGCAGGACGGCGCCCGAGCCGCGCGATGTGGAGCCGCAAGGCCCGCCGCTGCAAGCCGGCGACCCGGGCCCGACGATCGACCCGGCGCTCACGCATGCGGTGTATTCGGCGGCGGAGGCCCAGGCTCAGGTCGCCGCGTCGGCGGCGGGCAAGGGCCCGGTGCGACCGAGTCGCGGGCCGGCGCGGGTGGGCCGGCGT
>NZ_JACCSO010000400.1 GCF_013812955.1 Nannocystis sp.
GCACAGCCCGGGCACGCGCGCGAGGTGGCCACCGCGCTCCGGCGAACCTCGCGGCGAAGCGCTGCGCGCCGCGAGCCGCGAGCCGAGAGCTGATCAGGGCGAATGGTAGAATGGTAGGAGATTTGCGTGGGGCGACGAGATCGTCGAGAGTGCAGCTATGTTTTGGCGCGTCTCGGCGGCCGCACTGCTCAGCCTCGCCTGTGAGCCGGTCGAGTGCGGCGCCGGCTCGACTGCGCCGGTGAGCTGCTTGCACCTGCCCGCAGGGACAGATCCCGCGCCGCCCGCGGACCCTGCTGGCGTCGCGCTCCAGCTCGAGTCCACGAGCGGATCGACCGGCGCGATCGCGGATGAGTCGCCCGCGATCGACCCGGCCGGTGGGCCAGTCGTCCGCGAGCCCGAGGCCGGGCGAGACGCCGACGAAACCGCCGACGACACCGCCGACGACACCGCCGAGGGCGACGACACCGCCGCCGACAAGCACGAGGCCTGGATCGTGCACGAGGTCGTACCGGAGGAGAGCATCGCCCAGCTCGCCCTCCGCTATCGCGTCGATCCCGGCAAGATCCGCGGCTGGAACGGCCTCGGCCGCGGCGCCCGGGTCCGCCCCGGCCAGCGCCTGCGGCTCCTCACCAGGCGCACGCCGCCGCCGCGCGAGCGGGTCCGCTACACGGTCCGCGAGGGCGACACCTGGACATCGATCGCCCGGGAGCACGGCGCCGATCCCGGTGCTGTGCGTGCGTACAACATCAAGCGCACCGGTCGGCGGCTCTACCCCGGCCTCGAGCTCGACGTCTGGCGCGATCCGCTGCTCGCCGGTGCGGCGACCGCCGACAAGCCGCCGTCGGGGCCGGCCGCGGAGATCCGGCCTGGTGGCTTCAGCGTCGGTCGGCCGAGCGACGGTCGCCTGGTCAACGGCGTCCAGATCCCCGAGAGCGCCGACTACGATCGTCGCTACCCCGGCTCGGCGTGGGGGACCTCGTTCGCGGTCCGCCACCTCGTCGACACCCTGCACCGCTGGCGCGAGCAGAGCGGCTACGCAGGCCTCCTCCGCCTCGGCGCGATGAGTCGCCAGCGCGGTCGGCCGATCGGCGGCCACCGCTCGCATCAGAGCGGCCGTGACCTCGACATCCGCCTGCCGCTGCGCGAGGGCCTCGCCGACGAGATGGAGCCGACGCCGCGACGCGCCGACTGGGTCGCCGTCTACGCGCTGGTGCGGGCGTTCGCAGACAGCGGCGCGGTCACCCAGATCTTCCTCGATTACCGCCTGCAAAGTCGGCTCTACAAGGTGGCCAAGGCGGCGGGCGCCGATCGCCAGACCCTCCGCCGATTGATTCAGTTTCCCCGCGGGTCCGGAGCCAGGCGCGGGCTCCTGCGCCACTCGCCTGGCCACGACATCCACCTCCACGTCCGCTTCGCCTGCGCCGACTACGAGAGCGAGTGCGCCGGGCGCTGAGACTGCGAACCGGGGTCCGCGCCTGGGGGCGGCCCGCGCGGCAAAACGGTGCTTCCAGGGGTCATGGGAGCTCGCCCGGGGGCAACAGCTGCGCCGAGGCTCGGCCGTCGTGGTCGCGAAGGCTCACGATGTCGACGTGCTGGCCCGAGGCGAGGCAGCCGCGCAGGAAGTCCGGGCTGTGGGTGGCCGCGAACACGCAGGCGCCGCGTTCGGCGGCGAGGGTGACGAGGTCGAGGCCGAGCTGGTGCGCGAGCGCGGGCGTCAGCGCGGCCTCGGGCTCGTCGATGATGATCAGGCGGATATGTTCACCGAAACGCTCGCGCAGATGCTCGTAGTCAGTGCCGGCTTTGAGCTCGATGCATTGCCCTTTATAAAGGCCGCAATAGCCGCGAAGGTCGATGAAGCCGCCCGCGAGCAAAGATTCGTCGCTGCGCTCGATCAGGGCGTGGATGAGGTCCAGCGTCGCTTTTTCGGGCATGAGCGCCGGCGATGCCGGCGGGTACAATCTGTGCCGCAAAACGAGGGCCTCGACCATGCTGCGCTTGCCCGTGACCTCGAGCCAGGACGCCGCCTCCTCGAGGGTCTCGGGCTCCACGTCGGGGTCGCGAAGGATCTTGACCAGGGTGTTCAGGACCGCGGACTCGGCGGCGTTGACCGTGCGCAGCGGCGCGAGGTCGGCCTTGATGGCCGCGAGCAGCCGTTCGCGGGGCTCGCCGGGGGCAGGCAGGGCCGGTTCGATGTCCGCGAGGAGCTTCCAGTCCGCGCTGCGGAAGTCGTGCGCGCCGAGGCCGAGGCTTGCGCTCAACTCCTGAAGCACGCGGCTCTCGCCGGCATCGTGGGGGCCGACGAACACGGTCATCGGGCCCGGGTCGATCTCGAGGGGGGCGGCGTCCGCGGTGGGGCCGAACGTGAAGCGGATCTTCGTGAGCATCATGCGGATTCTTGAATTGAGCGCCGGGCGCTGGCGCGGGGAAAGTATCAGGATTCGGCCCGGGCAGGTTTGGCGCGGGGCTCGCCCGGCCTTCATGGCCAACTGGCACGCCCGCGTGAGCGGTCGGGGTGCTCGGCGTCGCGTCGCTATGCATCCTCGGGCGGGCGCGAGATCTCGGCGATCAGCGCCGTGAGGGCCGCGCGCAGCCCCGCAGCCAGCTCGGGGTCGGCGATGATGCCGGCCGCGTCGAGGTCACGACCGGACACCGGCAGCGCGACGCAGGCCGCCGGCACCAGGGTGGCCGACATGATCGTCAAGGTCTCGTGCAACGAGGCCTGGGCATGGGTCGCGCGCGGCGAGGCGTTGATCAGCCCGAGCGGCTTGCGCTCGAGCTCGCCGCTGCCGACCACCCAGTCGAGCGCGTTCTTCAGCGAGCCCGGGACACCGTGCGCATACTCGGGGCTCGAGACCAGCAGACCGTCGGCCGCGCGCAGCAGCGCCCGCCAGCGCTCGACCACCGGACCTGGCGTATCGTCGTCGTCGGGGTTGAATTGCGGCAGCTCGCCGAGCTCCTCGTAGAGCGCGACCTCGACGTCCGCCGGCGCGAGCATGGCCACCGCGCGTAGCACGGCGGCGTTGGAAGAGGCCGCTCGCAGGCTCCCGGAGATCGCCACGATTCGCATGTGTGTACGTACCCGCGCGCGGCTCCGATGGCAAGCGCACAACCGGGCGCCCGCCGGCAAAACGTTGTATACGGCGCGGCCCCGGTCCGGCGCCGCGGCGACAGGGCCGAGCAAACACTCGGCGGCCATCCGGGTGCACTTTCTCGGTTGTGGTGGCACAAAGCAGCCGCGCGGCGCGCTCGATCATCGTGAGCTGGTCGAGCGAAAGCGACGCAAGCGTCCGCGCTAATACCACCACGACCAGAGGTACGCGAGGCCGCTGCCCGAAAGGATGGCGGGCAGCGCGAGGCCGCTGCCCGACAGGATGGCGGCGAGCAGCCCGGCCAGCGCCTGTCGCATCGGTCCACGGGTGATCAGGCCGTGGACCGCCACGCCGAGGCCGAGCACCGCGGAGGCGAGCGCGAAGAGCGGCGCGAGGATGACGAAGTAAAAGTGGATCACGAGCCAGACCGAAGGGCCGACCACCGGGAGCAGCAGGACCACCGGGAACCAGGCCACCAGAACCAGCCACAAGAGCACGCAGATATAGGCGACCCCGCACCATTCCAGCGCCAGTGTGCCGAGCTTGTCCCTGGAGATCCGCACTCGAGCCCGGAGCATACGACATCGGCATGGCCGGTGTACTACATAAAGC
>NZ_JACCSO010000423.1 GCF_013812955.1 Nannocystis sp.
TGCTCCTGCGCCGGCGGCGGCGCTGACCTGACCCAAAGGTCCTGCAGGTCCTGCCGGCCCCGCCCGCGCGGCCGCCGAGGCCCTGAGACCGGGCCAGGCCTCCGAGAGCGGGGATCTGGACAGATCAGCGCGGCCGGCGTGCAGCCGATGCCCTGCTCGATTCGTCGGTCGATTCCATCGCCCACAGAGAAGACGCGACCCATTTTCGCCGGGACCCGAAGTCCGCAATCAACGCCGCGCCCAGATTGGCCGCCGTGAAGTAAGCGAAGAAGCGCGAGGGATCGACCCCGGCGAACAGCGTCGAGATGGCTGCCAGCGCGCCGCACAGCCGCAGCGCTGGACCCACGACGGGGGCCGCGGTCACGGCGCCGGATGGTCCGCGGGCAGCTTCTCACCGGCCTCGATGCGAATGGGCAGTCGGTTCTCCGGCAGCGGCACCGGGCAGGTCGCATAAGGCGTGAACGCGCAGGGCGGATTGTGGGCCTTGTTGAAGTCGAGCTCGACGGTCCCATCCTGCGCCAGCGCGGCGATCAGGAACCGTCCGCCGGTATACGTCTCCACGCCGCTGGTCTGGTCGCGAAACACGAACAGCAGCTCCTGGCCCGCGGGGCCGGCCTCGAGGATCGGCGTCAATCGGTGCTCACGCCCGGCGATCGAGAACACCGCCACACCCGGGACCTGCGCCGCCTGCACGGTGCCGAGCACGGTCGGATGCTCGATCTCTCGCGGCTGCGCGTGGGCCTCGAAGCGGGCCTGGATGCGCCACTCGCTCGCCACCGGGAACGAATCGATGCCCGCGAATTCTCGCCGCGCCGGCGAGGCACTGTCATAGAGGCGCACGCCCAGGCGGCCGCCCCGGGAGAGAATGAAGAACGTGAAGCGCTCGCCGATATGCACACGGTCGGGTGGTTGTTTTGGATCGACGTCCGATCGCAGCACGGTCTGCGTGACCGCCAGCTCGCCGATGCGAGCATCGACGCCGGGTGCGACCTGCAGCGATACCTCACCGCCCTGCAATCGTAGGCGCCCGATCTCCGGGGGCGCGCCCTCGGGGAACACCAGGTCTGCCCCGGGATCTGCGCCGAGTCGGTGCTCGCCGGTGTCGAGCGAGTCGAGCCAGTACAGGCCAGCGAGCGCGAGCCAGCCGTGCTCCGCCCGCAGGGCCGCGATCCGCCCGGCCCGCCACTCGCGGATCGACGCCTCGTATTGCGCACAGGTGCTGCATTGCGCCTGCACCTGCGGATGACACCCTCCCAAGCTCGTCATACCGATCATGCCGATCACGCCCCCCAGGACCACCCGTGTGAGGTTCTTTGGTTTTAGAAACACGATCTGCCGCCGGGTCATGCTCGCCAGTCCTGCATGCGGGTCGCTCCGCGCCGTAGCCTCGCACCGTCCGCGTTCGCTGTCGAGGTCCCTCTTCCGGGCGGGCGCACGCTGGTATACTGCGCCGCCATGCCGAGCCAGGCCGCCACCGTCCAGCAGTACCTCGCCGAACTCCCCGCCGACCGCCGCGCCGCGATCGAGGCCGTACGCGCCGTCATCGTCAAGAACCTCGACAAGAAGGGCCTTGAAGAGGGCATGCAATACGGCATGATCGGCTACTTCGTGCCGCACCGGCTGTTCCCCGCCGGCTACCACTGCGATCCCCGCCAGCCGCTCCCCTACGCGGCCCTCGCCTCCCAGAAGAATCACATGGCCATCTATCTGATGTCGGCCTACGGCGACGCCGACCATGAGAATTGGCTGCGCGAGGCCTGGGCGAAGGCCGGCAAGAAGCTCGACATGGGCAAGTCGTGCATCCGCTTCAAGCGCGTCGACGACCTCGCGCTCGACGTGCTCGGCGAGGCCATCCGCCGCGTGCCGGCAAGAGCGTTCATCGAGCGCTATCAAGCGGTCCTGGGCGCGAGCGGCAAGCCGGCGAAGACGACCACAAAGACGACCACAAAGCCGAGCGCAGCGAAGGCTGTCGCCACGAAATCGACGCCCGCCGCGGCGAAGAAGAAGGCCGCAAAGACCTCCCCCGCGAAAAAAGCCGCGAGCAAGCCCGCCAAACATTGACCAGCATGACCAGCATGACCAGCATGACCAGCAACACGAAGACCAGCATGACCAGCGCCGAGCATCCAGTGGTCGTGCTGCTGCGCGGCATCAACGTCGGCGGCAATCGCAAGGTCCCCATGTCGGATCTGCAGCGCACCCTGGAGGCGAGCGGCTGCAGCGACGTGACGACCTACATTCAGAGCGGCAACGCGGTGTGCCGCGCCGCCGGCACCAACGAGGCCATCGAGGCGCGCCTCGAGCCGGCGATCGCGGCGACCTTCGGCTTTCACGTCGATACCGTGGTCCGCACCGCGGCCGAGTGGGCGCAGTATGTGAGCACCGCGCAGTTCCCCGACGCGGCGAGCGCCCGGCCCAACCTCTTGCATCTCGCGCTCGCCAAGCGCCCGCTGGCCGCGTCGGCCCAGGAGCTGCTCGCGGCCCGCTGCAGCGACGAGGAGCGCTTCGCCCTGCTGGACGACGCGCTGTGGATCGACTTCGCCGGCGGTGCCGGCCGTTCGAAGCTGACGCCCGCCGCGCTCGACCGGGCCGCCGGCTCGCCCGTGACGGCCCGCAATTGGCGCACCGTCGAACGCCTGCAGGCGCTGCTCGTCGCGCTCGGATGAGCCGCGCTTGCGCCCCGCCGCCGCAGAGGCGTAAGGTACCACGATGTCGTTCTGGTCCCGCCTGTTCGGCGGCAAAACCCCCGCCACACCGGACGGCGCGTCCGATCGGCCCGCACCGGCACCCGAACCCGTGGCCGCGCCCGCGCCCGCAGCCGCAGCCGCAGCCACGAGAGTCACACGCTCGCCCCCCCTCGATGCGCGCTCGTTGCGGCTGCAACTGTTCTCCGGCGAGGCCACCAGGATGTTCGACACCCGGACGATGGTCAGCCGCCCGCTCTCGCCGCACCTGCATATGTTCGTCGTCGAGGACATCCTGGGCCAGTCCGAGCAGACGCTGTCGCGCACGGATGTGGAGCCGCTCGGCCTCGACGACGACGCCCTGTTCGCCCGCGCGCGCGCGAACGCCGTCGTCTCCGACCAGCCGCACGTGCACGTGATGCGCACGGAGCACGAGGGCGGCGCGATCGACGTGTTCGTCAGCAACAAGTATTACCTCGGGGCCCTGCTGCTCACCCAGCTCGAGCAGGACGGCAAGGACGCGCTGGTCGTGCTGCTCACCTGGCACCACGCGCTCCTGCACGTGCTCGGGGAGGGCACGAGCGTCGCCACCATCGAGGCCCTCGCCGCGCTCGAGGCCCAGATCTCGACCGGCGCCCGCTGTCAGCCGATGGAGTGGCTCTCCCCGGAGATCCACCTGTACAGCGCGTCCGACCGGTCGCTGACCCCCGTCACGCTCGACCATGAAGCAGCGACCCTCCGCGTCACCGCACCCGCCAGCCTCGCCGCCCGCCTGCACGGCGGATGACGCCATGACTCCATGACTCGATGACCCGATGACCCGATGACCCGTGGCGAATCCGTCCCGCGACGACCGCTGCGCGCCACGCTCGAGGGGTGAAAACCCCTGTCGACGTCTGCGTCGCCAGCAGCCCCCTTCTCGTGCTGCCGTGCATGATCGCGCGCGAGTGCACGCTCGCGCGTCACCAGCGCTGTTGCCGTCGCCGCGAATCTCCCTCTACGCTGTCATCGGGGATCATGGCCATGCATAAGCTTCGACTGACCTGCGTACTGGCGAGCATCGCCGCATGTAACGGCGCCGACGACGGTCGCGGCGACGAACAGAGCGCCACCGCCACCATCACCGCCAGCGCGCCGACCTTGACCTCGCTCAGTGATGGCGGGACCACCGTCGACTCCACCGGCGAGGGCGCCACCGACCCCGTCGTCACCGGCGGCGCCTCGGCCGACGCCACCACCACCGGTCCGGGGGGCACCACCGCCGACGCCAACACCAACGCCGGCGGCTGCGTCGCGGACGTCGACTGTCCCGAAGGACAGGCGTGCGAGGCCGGCGAGTGTGTCGCCGTGCCCTGCACCGCCGACAACGTCGGCGTCGGTAATTGCGTCTGCGCCCCCGGAGCCAGCGAACCCTGCTACGCCGGCCCGAACGGCACCCAGGACGTCGGCGTGTGCGTCGGCGGCACCCGCAGCTGCGATCCCAGCGGCACCGTCTGGGGCGCCTGCGAGGGCCAGGTCATCCCCGGCAACGAGGCCTGCGCCAACGCCCTCGACGACAACTGCAACGGCATGGTCGACGAGGACGTCGACGCCGACGGCGACGGCTTCACCGTGTGCGGCGGCGACTGCTGCGACCAGGACGGTGAGGGCTGCGAGAAGGGCAAGCTCGTCAACCCCGGCGCCTTCGAGGTCGCGGCCAACGAGCTCGACGACGACTGCGACGGCATGGCCGACAACGTCCTGCCCGACTGTGATGATGCGCTCAACGTCGCCAGCAACGACGCGATGGACGGCGCCCGTGCGGTCGACCTCTGCAAGGTCTCGACCGGCGAAAAGGACTGGGGCGTGGTCTCGGCCAAGTACGTGCAGATCGACGGCGGCGCCCCGCCGAACGCCCAGTTCGACGTCGGCCACGGCCTGGTCGCCGGCTTCGGCCCCAACGTCATGCCCAAGAAGGGCGCGCGCATGCTCGGCCTGTCGAGCGGCGCGGCCCGCCAGCCCACGGACCCCGGCTATCAGTCGCCGGGCGGCTACAGCAAGGGCTACAACAGCGCCCACCCGCAGGGCTTCCCGAAGGAGTCGCCGGCCTGCCCCGGCGTCGTCACCGGCACGCCCTACGACAGCGCCGCGCTCGAGCTGCAGATCCGCGTGCCGACCAACGCCTACGGCTTCGCCTTCGACTTCAGCTTCTACACCTACGAGTGGCCGGGCTACGTCTGCAGCAAGTACAACGACTTCTTCGTCGCCGCGCTGTCGCCGATCCCGATGGGCCAGACCGACGGCAACATCGCCTTCGACATGATGGGCAACCCGATCAGCGTCAACAACGCCTTCCTCGACGTCTGCGGCTGCATCAACGGGCCGCCCTGCAACGCCGGCGGCAAGCAGTTCCTGTGCCCGCTCGGCACCGCCGAGCTGACCGGCACCGGCTTCGAGAGCCACGCCGCCACCTCGTGGTTGACCACCACCGCGCCGGTCGTGCCCGGCAGCGTGATCACGATCCGCTGGGGCACCTACGACTCCGGCGACGGCGCCCTCGACTCGACGGCGATCCTCGACCACTGGCGCTGGGAGATCGATCCGAACACCAAGGTCGAGACCATCCCGCAGTGAACCGGCCGCGCCCGCGGCTGAACTTCACTTCAGCCGCAGGTACCGGAGCAGGTCGCCGCGTTCGCGGGCGCGCAGGTCGAGGCCGAACTCGTGCCCCGCGATCGGCCCCGGCCCGTGCGCCCCTCGCTTGTAATCGGCGCGCAGGCGGGCCGGATCGAACAGGTCCTCGAGCGTCGGTACCACCC
>NZ_JACCSO010000433.1 GCF_013812955.1 Nannocystis sp.
GTGGTGCAGGGCGACGTGGCCCCGAAGCTGCCGCCGCTGGCACCTGTACCCGAGGACAGCGAGCGAGTCGAGCGCACGCTCGAGCACGCCGAGACCCTCGACCCCTTCTACGCCGCGCTGGCGGCGAGCGAGCTCGGTTATGCGGGGGCGATCACGCGGGTGCTGCATTACGGCGACTCGGCGATCGGCAACGACGGGATCCCCGGGGCGATCCGGATGAAGATGCAGGCGCGCTTCGGCGACGCCGGCCACGGCTTTCACCTGCTCGGGCAGCCGAACGCGAGCTATCGCCATCAGGGGGTGCGCTTCGAGGAGAAGAGCCCCTGGAACCATTGTTTTATCATCTTCGGCTGCCGCGAGAAGGACGGGCATTACGGGCTCGGCGGGACCACCTTCGAGTCGACCGGCGGCGCGGAGATCAAGCTGAGCACGGCCAGCAAGGGGGCGATGGGGCGCAAGGCCTCGCGCTTCGAGCTGTGGTACGCGGGCATGCCGAGGGGCGGGAACATCCGCGTCAAGCTCGACGACCAGGAGCCGATCGAGCTGGCGACCGCGGCTGACCAGCTCGAAGACCGCTGGCTCGAGCTCGAGGCCGAGGACGGTGAGCACACGGTATCGGTGCGGGCGGCCGGCGGCGGCAAGGTCCGCGCATATGGCGTGGTGCTCGAGCGCGAGGTGCCGGGGGTGGTCTGGGACGAGATGAGCCAGATCGGCGCGCTGACGCGGCGCATGCTCAACTTCGATCCGGAGCACCTGCACAGCCAGCTGCGAAGGCGCGACCCGAACCTCGTGGTGCTCATGTTCGGCGGCAACGACATGAATACCCAGGGCACCATGGCGAAGTACCGCGAGGAGTACACGCAGGTGATCCGGCTGTTTCGCGCGGCCCAGGAGCCGATGGCCTGCCTGGTGATGGCGCCGCTCGATCACGGCGAGCGCGAGGGGGCCCGCATCGTCTCGAGGCCGATCGTGAGCAAGCTGGTCAACGCCCAGCGCGAGGTCGCCAAGGCCGAGGGCTGCGCCTTCTTCGACACCTATCAGGCCATGGGCGGCGAGGGCTCGATGGGCCGCTGGGTCCGCAGCAACCCCGCGCTCGGCTCCGGCGACCTCGCCCACCTGACCCATCACGGCCACAAGGTCGTCGGCGGTATGCTGTATCGCGCGCTGGTCGCCGGGTATGTCGAATACCGCAATCGTAAGGTCGGTGAGCTCGTGACCCTGCCGCGGGTCAAAGCGGCGATCGATGCGCCGGTTGAACCTGCGGACAAACCGGCGGACGAGTCGGCGGTGAAGCCGGCGGTGCCGGTCGAGACCCCGCCGGCTGCGGCGCCGTCGGGGGCTGCGACGGCGGTGGACGCGGTGCCGGCCGCGGGCGCCAGCCCTGCGCCCGCGGACCGAGAATCTGGTCCTTGAGACAGGTATTGGATTCGGCGTTTGCCGCGCAGTTTCTCGCGTGAATGCGCGTAAGCGTCCTCGGGGCCGGTCGCGCCCGGGATTTGCGCGGTCGTTTGCGCGCCTATCCGAGAGTGCACACGTAGGTGTCTCACCCAAGGAGACCGCCATGACCGATGACCTGCGCCACGAAGTGATCGCCCTGCTCGAAGATGCCGTCGCTGCGCGCCGACCGCTGATCATCGAGCTGCGCGACGGACGACATTTTTGCGACGGTGTGTGCGACGTGCGCCGCGTATGCGGCGAGGACTTCGTGGTGTTCCACGCGAACAACCGGATGATGGTCCGGGACATCATCCGGGCGGCGCCGACCAGCAGCCACGAGCGCGAGGATATCGAGTGTGTCGGCCACGACTCCGGCAGTGGTGCCGGCAGTTGGGCCGGCAGTGGTGCCGGCATCGCCGTCGCGGCCGTCGAGGTCGAGGGGTCGGGCACCTGGTGCTCGCTATAGTGCGACCGCGATAGGCGAGGCACACGGCCTCGCCTATTCAGAGCACCGGATTGAAGCTACTGGGATACGACGTACCGGGCTTCGGTGCAGATCGCCGGGCCCGAGGTCGGGGGCGGGCAGTAGTAGATGCGGCTCTTGAACAGCTTCTCGGTGGTGTACCAGGCGTCGCCGTTGACGGTCGTCATGGTCGGCAGCGACGAGACCACGCGGCTGCAGCCGGTGACGGCGACGACGGCGAGCAAGAGCGCGGATGAGATGAGGTTGCGGTGATTCATTGGTCGGCTCCTCCGGCGTTTGCGGGCGAGGGTTGATTCGCGGCGGTCGGGGTCGGGACCGGGCCATTGGCGACGTTCTTCACCTGGTAGCAGGTGGGCGTGCCGGTCGTGGCGTCACAGTTCCACATGTCGGATTTCCCGAGATATCCGCCCTGCTTCTTGACGACATATGCGCGTCCGGCCACGGATGGCGTGACGGCGACGTACATGCATCCGGAAGCCGTGACGCCTCCGAGCAGCATGGCCAACAGGATTTTCTTCGTGCCTGACATGGCGCGCACCATAGCAGCGAGCATTGGCCCGGCCATGCCAGCCGCCCGGTCCGCTGATTCAGGCGCTGGCAGCGAGCTGCCAGCAGCGCTCCAACAATGTTCGTTGCGCTGACGCCGGGGTTTTCGTGGGGTCGCCGGAGCCGATGGCCACAGCACGATAAACCGCAGCCGGTATATGCGCAGAGAACGCCAGCCTGCTGTGAAAGCGAGCTCTGGCGCGTGACGCTTGGCGGCCAGTCGATGACGGCGAGTGACCCGTCAGCCGGGGATCACCGGGGGTTCGTCGTCGGGGATGATGCAGGAGCTGAGCTCGAAGAGCATGAAGATGAGGGCCTTTTCCTGCGGGGACAGCTCGTCGGTGGTGCAGCCGCCGGGGAAGGCCTTGCCGGGGGTGTCGCCGGAGGAGACGTGGATGTCGGTGTCGACGACGCGACCGCACCGGGCGTCCTCGGCGGCTTCGATCGGGGCGTTGAAGGTGAAGTATTGCACCGAGGTCGGGTTCTCACCGTAGATCCAGCGGGTCGAGACCTCGGGGTTGACGGCCGCGATGGTGTTCTGACCGGCCTTGATGCTGATCTCGCCGAGCTGCGTCGAGCCGCCGACGTTGACCAGCCACTCGGCGAGGGCCATGCCCTTCGGGAAACCGGTCTCGAGCTTCGCGGTGAACGGGCTGGCGAGGTCGTTCTGGTGCTTGAAGGTGGCGGCGCTCGGGAACGGCGCCGCGCCGGACTCGATCCAGACGTTTTGCCAGTGCGAGAGGAACAGCCGCCCGCCGATGCCGGCGTAGTCGACGATGTTCTCGCGGGCCGCGCCCGACTTGTTGCCGCCGTCGGTGGTGCCCTCGCAGTTCATCATCACCAGGTCGTAATTCTTGAGCCGGCCAGGGTCATTCCACAGGTTCGCGGCGGGCGCGAAGGGCATGCCCCCATTTTGCTCGGCGACGAACTTGTTGCCGCCGTCCTTGCCGGCGAACAGGTTGACGCGGCCCGGACCGGCCTCCGGGGTGAACTCGGCGTCGTCCAGGCCGACCTTACGCAGCAGGCACTCGAGCGCGTCGGCGCCGCCCGTGACCATGGCGATGCGCGGGATGTGCCCCTCGCTCTGGTTGCGCGGGAGGTGGGTCAGGTCGGCCCCGACGAGGTTGTCGACGCAGGGCAGGACCTGCGGGATGACGACGCTTCGCCGCCACTTGCCGATCGTCAGCACCAGCGGGATGTTCTCGCCGGCGGGCACGTCGCTGAGCACAAACTCGCCTTTGGTGTCGGACAGGGTCGCGGTCAGCGGCTTGCCCGAGAGCGCGGTCTGGCAAGTGTCGCAGGTGACACCGTCGGAGATCGGGTCGAGCGGGCCGTTCGGGACGTACACCACCACGTTGTAGAGCGGCAGGGTCCCCTCGGGCGCGAACACCGTGCCGCGTAAAGTGGTCGTGCCCGCGTCGGGACACGCCGGGACCTGACACTCGAGCCCGACGCAGGCCGAACCGGTGGTCGCATCCGCCGTGGTGCCTGACTCGCCCGTCGTCACCACCGGATCGGTCGCGCTCGCATCCGTGCCCGTCGTGCCCGTCATGCCCGTCATGCCCGTCATGCCCGTCGTGCCCGTGGTCGGTGCTTCGCTGGCGGCGCTCGATGCGTCGCCGCTGCTGCTGCCGGGGTCGCTGAGCGTGCCGGGCGTCGTGAGGGTCGCGGCGACGCTGGTCTCGCGACCGCCGCTGTCGGTGCAGGCGGTCGAGAGGGCGCTCAGCAGGAGGAGGGTTCGGCGAGGCATCCGGCGAGCTTAGCCAAAACTGCGCCGCCGCGCGCGGGCCCAGCGCGAGGTTGTGATAGGCTCGGGTCATGCGAGGCTCGGCCGGGCCAGGAGAATCGCGGCGAGTGCCGTCCCCCTCGACGTCCAGCTCGACGTGCAGCTCGACGTCCAGCGTGACGTCCGGTACGCCGTTCAGGTCGGCGATCTTGGTGGCCGTGTGCCTGGTGCCGGGTTTCGCGGCGCTGCCGGGCTGTGCGGGGCGAAGCGAGCCCGGGGTGGTGCTGCCGGCGGCTCGTCGGGCGAGCACACCGGGCGAGCAACCGCGTCGGGGACAGGACCGCGGCGACGTGGAGATCGCGCTGGGGGCGTTGACGACGGGGGTGGCGGCGACGCTGGTGGTGCTCGGGGCGTTCAGCTTCCATCGCGCCCAGGAGCTGGAGGATTACTGCGGCGAGACGCGGCTGACGACCATCGGCGACCCCTGCACCGACCTGCTGGGCTTCAAGCCGGTGCGCGGCGCCAGGATCTCCGGCGCGCTGGAGTTCGCCCTGGCGGTGCCGATCGCGGTCGGCGGCGGCCTGCTGCTACGCAAGGGCATTCGCCTGCGCCGGGACTGGCAAAAGCAACAGCGTGGCCCGAGCGGCCTGTCTCTGCGACCATGGCTCATGGGACAGCCAGTTCAGCCAGGACAGCCGAGACAGCCGAGACCGCAGGGCGTGGGTCTCAACCTCGGCTTTCGGTTCTGAAACCGGCGCGGCGGGCGAGGTGCGACAAAGGGAGGGCTTCCCGCAGGAGGTGGCCCGTGTCGTCGTTATATTTTGCGGTGATTGAATAGGACGCCGGATCCTGAGACCGAGGTGGTGTCTGATGCGTAGAGACCACACACGGGGTTATTTGGCCCCGAGATCAGGAATGCGACCATGATATTGCAACATGTCCGTTGGTTCTATCCGATCCTTCTGCTCGCCTCCGCTTGCTCGTCCCCCGGCGGCGATGCCACGGATAGCGCCGGCGCGACCGCAGATACGGGTATCGGCCCCGGCATCGTCACGGATGCGTCGGTATCATCATCATCATCATCGTCGAGCGCGGGCAGCGAGGGCGTCGAGGGCGGCGAGGACTCCGTGACCGCCGGCGAGTCGAACTCGGGCGGGCCGCCGTGCGTACGCGACGACGAGTGCGAACCGGCCTACATATGCATCGACAACGCGTGCCAATATGACGCGAACTGGTGCGGCAAGCCCGAGATCCCCGCGATCATTCGCCCGCAGGTGGTGCTGGTGCTCGATAAGTCGGGTTCGATGGTGCTGAACGACTGGGACCACGACGCGGACCCGGCGTCGGCGGCGGTCACCCGCTGGAACAGCCTTTACAGCGTGGTCGAGCTGATCACCGGCGGCTTCGATGCGCAGATGGATCTGGGGGCGGTGCTGTTCCCGGGGGTCGACGCCAAGTCGAGCTACGCGGAGGCGTGTCTGATGAGCGACGCGCCCGATGTCGCGGTCGGGCCGCTGCATGGCGCGTCGATCCTCGCGGCGCTGCCTGCGGCCGAGGCCGACGAGGCGATCGTGCAGGGCGGCACGCCGGCGACCGCGGGGGTGGCGCTGGCAGTCAGCCATTTGGTGGGCCTCGAGGCCGGTCCGAAGCGCTACCTGCTGCTGGTCACCGATGGCGCCGCGAACTGCAAGGCGGACGCGGCCAGCAACCACGAGATCGGCGACGTCTATGATCAGGCGCTCGCGCCGACCGTCGCCGCGGCCTACACGGAGCACGAGATCGCCACCTTCGTGGTCGGCGTCGACATCCAGGACCTGACCTCGCCGGAGAAGCCGGACGGGCAGCCGGACGGGACCAACACGTACCAGCGCCTCAACGAGGTGGCGACCGCCGGCGGCATGCCGCGGCCGGGCGACGAGAAGTTCTACAACGCCCAGAACCAGATCGAGCTGTCGGCGGCGCTGACGGCGATCGCCCAGCAGGTGTCCTGCACGATCGCCCTCGACCCGGTGCCGACCGACGAACAAGATGTCGTGCTCAAGATCGACGGCGGCCTCGTCGCGCAGGACCAGAGCTGCGACGGCGGCGTCGGCTGGCGCTTCGTCGATCCGCTGGTCCGCGACGCGATCGAGCTATGCGCCGACACCTGCGCGGCGTACCAGACGATCGCCGCGGCTCCAGGTGCGATCGCGATCTCGTACAACTGCAAGACCCCGGGCTGAAGGCGCGGATACGGCGCGCGGCGATTGAGTGTTTCGCTTATCCTGCACGCCGGTGTCACGCTCTGCGGAGCGTGCGTCGTCGAGTGGCTGATACAAAGTGCTCGCTATCGATCGTCTGCGCGCTATCGACCCGGATCCAGGGGCTTGTCCGCGTGAGCGAGCCCCTTAATCGAGGGCTTCCCCTTGATCCCGGGTGGAAACTCGGGGTAGGTTGCCCCCACGACAGGTACTGCCCCGCCGATGGGGCGACCTACTGTTTGGTATAGGGGAGGCAATGAGATGCGAAGCATGAATCTGGGTGGGTGGCTAATTGCGGGCAGTGTATCGCTGCTCAGCGCGTGTGGTGATTCGAACACGGCGACGATGACCGATGGCCAGAGCGGGTCGAGCGGCAGCACCGGTGCGAGCAACACGGCGACCGACGGGACCGGCACCACCGCCGGCAGCAACTCCGCCACGGAGGCGACCGCCGGGTCGATGTCGGAGTCGGCGACCATGAATGTGCCGACCACGGGCGATCCGTCGGGAGACCCGACGACCGACCCGACGGCCACCAGCACCGTTGGTACCACCGACGACACCACCGGCGCGGTCTCGGCCACGGACACCACGACCGGGGGCACCACCGCGGGCGACACCACGGTCGGCGATACCACGGCTGGCGACTCCACGGCGGGTGAGACCGGCGTGCCGCTCGGGCCGTGCGACAAGGGCAACAAGTGGACCCTCGACGCCGACTTCGACAAGGGGACCTACAACAACACCAACCACGACGCGCCCGACTCGGATCAGCTGCAGATCACGATCGGCGGCATCACGGCGCCGCAGCCGTACATGTTCGCGGCCCAGACCAACGACGGCTGGCTGGTCAAGATCGACACCGAGACGGGCAAGCAGACCGGCCGCTATGAGACCGTGCGCACGGCCGACTGCCCGACCTGCAACGTCAGCCGCAACACCTGGTACCCCTCGCGCGTGGTCGTCGACCTCGAGGGTGACGTGTACGTCGCCAACCGCGCCTTCGGCTTCCAGGGCTCGCTCACCAAGATCGCCGGCAGCCCCAGCGGCTGCATCGACCGCAACAACAACGGCACGATCGAGACGTCGAACGACGCCAACAACGACGGCATCATCGACGTCAGCAGCGCCGTCGAGTTCAAGGGCCAAAATGACGAGTGCGTGCTCTACACCATCGCCATCGGCGCCGTTAACATGCTGCCGCGGGCGCTGACCATCGACGGCAAGGGCAACGCCTACGTCGGCACCTACAGCGACATGAAGGCCTACAAGCTCGACGTGACCCAGAGCCCGCCGAAGGTCACCAAGGTCATCAACCTGCCGAGCACGCCCTACGGCTTCGTCGTGCGCGGCGACTATCTGTACGCCTCGGCGCTCGGCCAGCCGGTCATGCGCACCGACCTGCTGACCGACATCACCACGACCATGAACGCGCCGGGCAACTACGGCATCACGGTCGACCAGAACGGCATCGCCTGGTTCGGCGGCTCGGGCCTGCAGCGCTGCGACTTCGAGCTGGGCGGCAACTGCGTGGCCAAGGGCGGCAACAGCATGAATGGCGTGTCCGTCGACGCCGACGGCCAGATCTGGGCCGCGAGCGGCAACACTGTGTACAAGTTCGACAACAGCGGCGCCCAGCTCGGCACCCTTGCCATCCCGGGCACCTACGGCGTCGCCATCGGCCACGACGGCAAGCCCCGCGTGCTCTCGAACGGCGCCGCCCACGTGATCGAGCCGGGCGCCAAGGGCGCGCCGCCGGTCAGCTTCAAGACGTACAACACCGGCGTCATCGGCAACCCCAACATCAACAATTACACGTACACCGACTTCACCGGGTTCGGCGCGCTCAACGTCACCATCAAGAAGGGCGAGTGGACGGTCATCCACGACGGCGGCGACATCAACACCCAGTGGTCGCAGCTGGTCTACAACACCGAGAAGCAGGCCAAGATCCCGGCCGGCACCAGCATCACGTTCCAGATGCGCGCCGCGGACGTGCAGGCCGACCTGGCGGCGACCCCCTGGATCGCCGTCGTCGACGGCGTGCCCGAGCAGTTCCCGACCGGCCGCTTCGTCGAGATCCGCGCCCGCCTCATCATCTCGCAGGAGGATGTCGAGGAGTCGCCGGTGCTCAGCGACGTGTGCGTGATCAAGGAAGGCGAGTGATCGCCTGATGCGCCGATAGGCCGACAGGCAGATCGGACCAAGAAAGAGGCCCGCCCGTCGTGAGACGAGCGGGCCGTTTTTATTGGCATGCTCTCAGCGCGGGCGCTCGGGGCCCGGGCGGCGCTTGCCGTCGGCGGGGGGCTTCAGCCGTCCGCTGGCGCGCAGGGCCTCCTTGAGCAAAAACTCGATCTGGCCGTTAACGCTGCGCAGCTCGTCGGCGGACCAGCGCTCGAGCGCGGCGTAGAGCTCGGGCTCGAGGCGCAGGAGGAAGCGCTTCTTCTCGACCATGGCGCCCTCAGTAGAGGCTGCCGGTGTTGATCACCGGCTGGGCCTCGCGGTCGGCGACCAGCGCGACCAGCAGGTTGTTGACCATGGCGGCCTTGCGCTCCTCGTCGAGCTGGACGACCCCGGTGTCCTCGAGCCGGCGCAGGGCCATCTCCACCATGCCGACCGCGCCCTCGACGATGCGCCCGCGGGCGGCGACGATCGCCTCCGCCTGCTGGCGGCGCAGCATGGTCTGGGCGATCTCCTGCGCGTAGGCGAGGTGCGAGAGCCGGGCCTCGAGGATCTCCAGGCCGGCGACGTCGAGCCGGGCTTGCACCTCGGACTTGAGCTCCGCGCTGACCTCGTCCGGGTTGCCGCGCAGCGAGGCCTCGCCGTCGACGTGCGAGTCATAAGGGAAGCGCATCGCCACCGAGCGGATCGCCGTCTCGCACTGGACCGCGACGAAGCCCTTGTAGTTCTCGACGTCGAGCAGGGCCCTGGCGGTGTCCGTGACCCGCCAGACGATCACGGCGGCGATCTCGATCGGGTTGCCGCGCGCCTCGTTGACCTTGATCTTATCACTGTTGAAATTGTGCACGCGCAGGCTGACGCTGTGCCGCGCCGCGAACGGGTTGGCGAAGAAGAAGCCCGAGTCGGTGACGCTGCCGACGTACTTGCCGAAGAATACGAGCACCCGGGCCTCGTTGGGCTGGATGACGAAGAAGCCGCCGAGCGCGATCAGCAGCGCCAGGCCGATCAAAGCGGGCTGCCACATGGCGATCAGGTCGTCCGGGTTGGCGACGTGGCTGGTGATCTCGTACGCGCGCCAGGCGGCATAACCGGCGGCGGCGAGGAACAGGAGCAGGGCGAAAAAACCGTTGATGGTGAGGGCGCGGCGGGTGCGGATCGATGCCATGATTTCTCCTCGATGTCACCATGATATCACTCTGATACTCCGGCGCAAGTCCTTCCGCGACCCGCGGATCCGCGCTAGGGTGGCCGGGATGGACTTCATCGAGACGCCGTCCGACCGCTTTCGCGACCTCCGGGACTACCCCTTCGCGGGCCACTTCGCGCAGGTCGACGAGCGCGGGCTCTCGATGCACTACGTGGACGAGGGGCCGCGAGGGGCCGCGCCGATCTTGATGCTGCACGGCGAACCGACCTGGTCCTATTTGTACCGGCACATGATCCCGCCCTGCGTCGCCGCGGGGCACCGGGTGGTCGCCCCGGACCTGATCGGCTTCGGCAAGTCCTCGAAGCCGACCCGGGTGCGGGACTACAGCTATCTCGCGCATTGCCAGTGGTTGCGGGCCTTGATCGAGGCGCTCGACCTGCGCGATATCACGCTGTTTTGTCAGGACTGGGGCTCGCTGCTCGGGCTGCGGCTGGCGACCGAGATGCCGGAGCGCTTCGCCCGGATCGTGGTCGGCAACGGCTTCCTGCCGGAGGCCAAGCCGATGCGCTTCAAGGATCTGGGGGCCAACGCGGCGTTCTTGATCTGGCGGACCTTTGCGATCACCACGCCGTATCTGCCGATCGCCCGGATCGTGCAGACCGGCACGCGGCGCACCCTCGATGCCGAGGAGCTTCGCGCCTACGATGCGCCGTTCCCCGACCGGCGCTACAAGGCGGGCGCGCGGGCGTTCCCGAAGCTCGTGCCGATGGGGCCGAAGGATCCAGCGGCGGCGGATAATCAACGGGCGTGGCGGGCGCTCGAGCGGTGGACCAAACCGTTTTTGACCACCTTCAGCAGCGGCGATCCGATCACGCGAGGGCTCGAGCGCAAGCTGCAGGCGCGTATTCCGGGCGCGGCCGGGCAGGCGCATCGGCGCGTGCGTGGTGGACATTTTTTGCAGGAGGACGCGGCGGCCGAGCTGTGTGCGGCGATCCTCGGGTTGATCGCTAAGGGGTGAGCGGTGCGGCGATCGACGGGTGTTGCATATGAGCGATGATGCGGCGTCGTTGGGCGCGGTGTGGACGCCGATTATCTGTGAGCCCGCCACTCGGCGAGCAGCGCCTGCTCGCGGTCACGATGCTTGATTTGCCGCGGTCGCTCGTGGTCCCACCAGGCCAGGGTGTCGTCGAGGCTCGCGGCGAGGGGGCGAAAGCGAAGACCCTCGGCGATCGCCAGGGCCGAGGAGCAGCGCCGGTAGCCGGATTCGAAGATCGGAGGCACGCTGTCGAAGTCGAGCTTTTGCGCCCTGAGCCAGGCGGCGTCGACCCACACCGGCGTGACCGGGACGCCAGCTCGCGCGATGCAGTGGTCGATCAGCGCGCCCATCGGATCCCGCGGGCCGGCGACGTTGTAAGTGCCGGTGACCCCGGCCTCGACGATGCGCACGACCCATGCGGCGAGGTCGCGGGCGTCGACGAGGGGTACCGGGTCCTCGGGGCGGCCGGGCACGAGCATGTCGCCGCCGCCCCGCGCCCGCAGCGGCCAGCGGACAAAGCGGTCGTGGGGGTCGTGGGGTCCAATTAACGCGGCCGGGCGCAGGATGGTCGCGCGGGCATCGAAGCAGCGCAGGACCTCGAGCTCGCAGCCGATCTTGTGCTGCCCGTACGAGCGCTTGCCGGTGGCCGGAGGCGCTCGCAGTGGGGCGTGCTCGCTGTACTCACTCGCCACGCCGGCGCCGTAGACCGCGACCGAGGAGACGTACACGTAGCGTGTGGCGGTCGCCGCGAGCAGTTCGGCGCTGCGGCGGACCTGTTCGGTCCTGGTGCCGGAGGTGTCGATGACGACGTCCCAGCTGCGTCCGCGCAGGGCGTCGAGCTCGCCGTCACGATCACCGTGCAGCTCCTCGGCCGCCGGGAACAGACCCGGCGCGGTGCGACCGCGGTTGAACAGGGTGACCTGGTGCCCGCCTGCAAGCAGGGCGAGGACGATGTGGCGGCCGACGAAGCGGGTGCCGCCGAGCACGAGCACGCGGCGCGGCGCTGGACCGGCTGTGAACAGTAAGGATGCGCCGACGGCCGCGACCGCGGCGAGCCAGGTGCGGCGAGCGAGGGCCATCGGGTCACGCTATCACGGGCCGCAGCTGGGGTCGGGCTGGGGGACGGTGCCGGCCGCCCGGGCGCGCTCGCAGGCGCCGCGGTTCAGGTACCACCGCTCGTCGCCGACCTGCAGGGCGTCGTAGACCAGCGCGAGCGGGCGGGTCAACAGGCAGCCGCGTGTGCTCGCCAGCTCGGCGGGGCCGGTCTTGCCGCGGACCGTACGAAATTCGTTGGGGCCGAGCAAGGTCAGCGACTCGCCGACGAGCGCGTAACCGTAGACGATGCTGCGGCGACCGTGCTCGTCGCGGTCCGAGCGGCGCAGGAAGCCGCGGTCAGGGGCGTCGCCGGGCTCGTGCTGCCAGGCCTCGCAGCGGCTGGCGCCGTCGTGGCGACGCAGCCAGTACAAACGGCGGCTGGCGTGCAGGACCCGCGCGGCGGGCCCGGTGGCGGGCAGCTCGGCGCGGTCGCGGGTGCCGGGGTCGGCGAGGGCGGAGGCGCAGCCGACGGGGTGGAGCTCGCCGGGGACCGCGGGCTGGGGCAGCTCGTCGGGGCCGGCGGCGGCGCACTGGTCGGCGCCGAGGAACCACCGCTCGTGGCTGGCGAGCACGAGGCGGCGGGGCGCGGCGGGGTCGGCTGGCGTAAGGGACATGCCCGAAAAGACACATGGTAACGAGAGGCCAGAGACGCTGACGGCGCCGTTCGGGGCGATGGACTCGCGCTCGCGCAGCGGGGCGTGCAGGCGCAGCAGGCCCTCGGCGAGCTGATAGCGGAAGGATAGGCGCAGGGCGCCGTCGACGTGGACGAGCTGTCCGCGATCGGGGTCATCGGCGTCGGGCTCGAGCTGCCAGGCCTCGCAGCGCGGGCCCTGCTTGCCGCGCAGGCGCCAGTACAGCGGGTCGCGGCGGGCGATCGCCGCGCGCAGGGCCGCCTCTTCGGTCGCGGTCAGCGGCGCGGGGGCGGCCTGGACCTGGACCTCGCGCCCGTCGTCGGCGCCGCGCAGATCCCCGCGGGCGCAGCCGAGCAGCAGGGTGACGAGGCTCCAGCGCGGCCGCATGGTGCCGCACGGTAGCGCCTCGATCCCGGCTTGCCCAGCCGGCGACTCACCCGAGGTACGCGTGGGCGGCGTCGTCGGCGAGGGCCACGCGGGCCGTGATGGCGAGGAACTGCTGGCGGCCGAGCGGGCCGTAGTTGGCGGTCCGCAGGTGGGCCGCCAGCTCGCGCAGGACCTCGTCGCGGCGCTCGGCGCTGAGCCACAGCAGGGCGTTGCCGAGCTCCTCGACGCTGGGGGCATTGTCGAGGAGACGGTGGAGGCGGACGCGGCGGGCCTCGCTGAGCGGCATGGCGGCGAGCAGTCGGAGGAACGTGTCGCGCTCGGCGGGGCCCGGCGGCGAGCCGGCCTGCGGGGCGGCGGCGGCCTGGCGGTGCAGCAGCAGCGCGGCGAAGGTCGCTACGTGGCCGGCGGTCTCGATCGCCTGGCTGGTCCACTGTTTGCGCCACACGAACACCTGGTCGCGCTCGGCGCCGAGGCGCGTGCCGATCTGCTCGAGCACGCGGGCCTCGTCCTGGCTGCCCTCGCCGTCGACCAGAGCGATCGACCAGGCCCGACGCAGCACGCGCTCATGGGTCTCGGCAGGGGGCGGCTTGAGGCCCTGGGCCTTGGCCAGCAAGCCCTCACGGCTGCTGATGAGATCGATCCACGTGTCCTGCTCCGCGGGCCCGAGCGCCGCGTTGACCATGTCGAGCACGCGGCTGGCCTCGCCGCCCTTCAGTACGCCGTCCGCGAGGGCGACCAGGCCGCAAGCGACCAGAGTCCATTCCAGTTCGAGTGTCAGTGCCACGGGCAGTCTCCGCCCCGAGGCTAGCGGGTTTCATCGGCGATGGGCAGCCGAGGATGATCAACCCCGAAGATGATCAGGCGAGGATTGTCAGGGCCGAGGATGGTGAGGGCCCGAGCTTTGTCAGGCTCGGAGTCGCGGGCGACCGCGCGCGCGCCCTTGTGCGCGGGGGCGAGCGGGGGTACCTTGGGCGACAGGAGCCCGCATGGCGAACAGCCGCAGGAAGCGACTCGAGCGGGAGATCGACCGTGACGCGCGCGTCACCACCAGCGGCTTCGTCCACGAGGTCGTCGCTGCCACCCTCGGTCAGCTCCAGCGCGTCAGCCTCGCCAGCAACTGCCCCGACCCCGTCGACATGTTCGACGAGGTCGATGCCATCACCCGCAAGTTTCGCAACTTCCATCGCCGACTCAACGACGCCCGCATCAACCGCCGCGGCGAGCGTGACCGCGACGCCCCTCCGCCCCCGCAACTGCCTCCCGGCCTCCGCCCCTTCGCCTACCACGGCCGCTACCTCGGCGCCTTCCCGAGCGTCGAGGCCTTCGCCCACGCCTGCATCGACCCCGCACGACCCGAAGAGTGGGCCTCGCACGTCGACCTCACCCAGGTCGGCATCGACCTCCACCTCAGCGGCCGGTTCTGGACCGTCGACGACGACGGGGTCACCCACGCCTTCGCACTCGGCAACGACAGCCCGCCGAACGGCCACGCGCCGACTGACAATTCGCCGACTGACAATTCGCCGAACGGCAATGCGCCGAACGACAACCCGCCGACTGCACCGCCGGCGCTGCGGACGCTGAACCGAGCGAGCGCCGGTGCGCGTCCTTGGCGGTCGCGCCGGGAGCCGTCGCCGCCGCGGGACGAGTCGGCGCGGGCGCGCGAGCTGCTGCGCGCTGCGGGCCTCGGCGAGCGCGAGCTGGCCGAGCACATGGACCACTACGTCGCCTGCTACGTCGTGCTGGCCGATCACGCGTGGCATCACTTGCGTGCGGCGGGCATGCCGGAGTGGTTGCTCGGACACGCCGACCTCGCGGCGCTGGCCGAGGACTGGTGCGTGATGGGCGTGTTGACGACCCTGCACGATCCCGAGGGCGGCGTGCACGTGTTCGCCCACGGCGATCCGCTGGCCTGCCTGCCCTAGGCCCGGCCAACCCGGGCCC
>NZ_JACCSO010000441.1 GCF_013812955.1 Nannocystis sp.
CCTTCAGGCCGAGCCGCCCCGGCGCCGTCAGCAGCTGAAGCGAGCGCGAGTCGATGAACTCCGTCAGCCGGCGCGGCGCGTCGAGGAAGTCGAGGGCGTTGCGGGTCGGCGGGGTGTCGAGGACCACGAGGTCGTGGTCGCCGGTGCGCAGCACGTCGTACAGGCGCTCCATGGCGATGTACGCGTGTGCGGCCCCGAACGAGCGCGACATGATGCGATAGAGGCGGTTGTCGAGGATGCGCAGGCGGTGCTCGGGGTCGCTGGTGACGCGGTGGATCAGCGCGTCGTAGCTGGCGCCGGTGTCGAGCATCGCCGCCGACATTGGGGCGCAGCCGCCCGCGCCGTCCGGGTCGATCAGTGCCATGGGGACGTCGCGCACGGTGTCGTCGAGGCCGTCGAGGCCGAGCATCGCCGCGAGACGGCGGGCCGGGTCGATCGTCAGCACCAGCGTCTTTCGGCCCGAACGCGCGGCTTGCAGGCCGAGCGCGGCCGCGACGGTGGTCTTGCCGACTCCGCCCGGGCCGACGCAGACCAGCAGGGACTTGCTGGCGAGCAGCTGCGCGACGCTCATGCGCCCTCCTGGGCGGCCCAGGCTTCGGGGGCGTTCAGGGATGGTGGGGACGGCAGCGCGAGCTCGAGCATCGCGGCGCGGCCGAGGGTCGGCAGGGCGTCCGGGGCTGACGGGTCGAGGCGCGGCAGCAGGGCGAGCGGCATGCGGACCTCGCGGTGCAGCGTGGTGATGAGTCCGCGGACCTGGGCGTCTTCGCCGAGCGCATGGGAGGCGAGGCCGAGGTCATGGGTGAGCTCGGCGAGGCCCGCGTGTGCGGCGAGCTCGGTGAGTTCGGGGAGCAGGGGGCGCAGCTCGGCGGCGAGCGGTGGCGGCGGGACCTGGTTGATGAACAGCGCGCCGAGCTGGATGCCGCCGCCGCGAACGATGCGTTCATGCAGCTCGAGGGTCTCCTGGACGGGGATCTCCGCGGGCAGGGTGACGAGGTTCAATAACGTGCGGGAGGGGTCGGTGAAGAGGCCGGTCAGGGTGTCGATGAGGCCGCGCAGAGGGCCGCCCGAGAGCAGGGAGCCGAGGATCTGCGGCATGTCGAGCAGCATCAGCGCGTGGCCGGTGGCGTCGAGGTCGACGAGGATCGGGCCCCATCTCGGTCGGCCTTTGGTCTGTTCGCGCTCGAACAGGCGCAGCTTGTTGAGCATGGCGACCTCGCGGACCGCGGGTGCGGCGCGAAACAGGCCCTGGAGGGTGCGGTTGCCGATGATCGAGCGGGCGACCCGGCGGATCTTCACCTGCTCGACGACGTAGTCGACGATCGCCTCGTCGAGGTCGAGGTTGGCGGCCCACACCTTGCCGTCCGCGCTCACGGCGATCGGCTCGTGGCCGATGTGCGGGACCTCGAAGATCGACTGCATGCTGGCGCGGTGGCCGAGCTCGACGATCAAGGGTCGCTGGCCGCGCCGGGCGGCCTCGGTTGCGAGCGCCGCGACCACTGTCGACTTGCCGACGCCGCCCTTGCCGGTGAACAGCAGGAGCCGGCGATCGAGCAGGCGCGCCAGCGTCGTCGTGGATGTGGTCACGGGATGCAGCGAGGGGGGAGGTAGCTCAGGTCGCCGACAAAGACAAACCGGGCGCGGCGAAACGCCGCTACGCGCACGTGGATCCGCGGGGCGTCGGCTCACATCTGGACGAGACGCGATCACGGCGTGGGTGTTTTACGCTTGGCCATGATCCAACCCGCGGCGTGGATTCAGGCGGTGCGTCCGCTGGCGCAGCTCAACATCGCCTTGCCGTTGCTGTTCGGGCAGGCGCTGGCCTTCGCGGCGCTCGGTCGCTTCAGCCTCGGCTGGATGTACCTCGCCGGTCTGTTCGGCCTGCTCGTGCAGCTGGTGATCGTGTTCGTCAACGACTTCGCGGATCGCGAGACCGACCGGATCAATACGACCTTCGCCCGCTTCTCCGGCGGCTCGCGGGTGCTGCCCGAGGGCAAGCTCTCGCCCGCGCTCCTTCGCCGCGCGGCGCTCGTCGCCCTCGCGGCGATGATGCTGATGAGCGTGGCTGTTGGATTCGCGGGCCGGCCCTGGGCGCCGGTGCTCGCCCTCGCGGCGGCGCTGCTGGTGTGGGCCTACAACCATCCGCCGCTGCGCCTGGCCTATCGCGGCAACGGTGAGCTCGCGCAGGGCCTCGGCACCGGCGTGGTGCTGCCGCTGGTCGGTTATTACTTTCAGGCCGGGACCTTTACCGGGCTGAACTGGGCCGCGCTGGTGCCGATGGTGTTGCTCGGCTACGTCGGCAACATCCTGACGGCGCTGCCGGACGTGCCGTCGGACAAGGCGAGCGGCAAGCTCAGTTATCCGGTGCGACGCGGCCAGTGGCTGGCGCGGCGGCACGCGCTCGAGCTGCTGGCGATGGCGACGGCGATGAGCGGGCTGGTGCTGCCGGGTTTGCCGACCTGGGGGGCGGTGGTCATCGCGGTGCCGGTGCTCGGGGTCGCGGCGCTGGCGGTGCCGCTGCTGGGCAGCGCGGACGCGGAGAACCGGCGGGAGTGCGAGCGCTTCGTGATGTTGGCGGCCGGGGCGTCGCAGCTGCTGGTGCTGCTGTGGGCGCTGGTGTTGGTCGGGCGCGGCCTGTTCGGCTGAGGGTCAGGCGCGCTTGTTTTTGGTGGTAGCGAGGAAGCGGACGATGGTGCGCGCCTCATCTTCGCCGAGCTCGGCGCCCTCGTCCTCGACCATGCGCTTGACGATCGTGGCCCAGCCGGCCTCGTCGTCGCCGCCGTGGTTGTCGATCTCCTCGAGCTCGTGGCACTGGGTGCAGCGGGCCTTGTAGATGATCTCGGCCTGGCCGAGATCGAGCGCTGCGGGGGCGGTGTCGGCGGCGGCGGTGTCGGTGGGCATCTCGGCGACCTCGGCGACGCGCTCGGCCTGGTCCTTCATCGCCTTCGTGCGCACCTTGGCCGACTGCTGCATGTCGGGGGTGATGGCGATGAGGTAGGCGGTGACCAGCGGGATGTCGCGCTCGTCGAGCGAGTCGCCCATGATCAGCGGCTTCTCGGCCATGCGCACGACGACGTTGAACCAGCCGGGGCCGCTGCGCGGCTTGGCGAGGACCGTGCGCATGTCGTGACAGACGGTGCACTTGCGGGTCAAGACGTCGCGGCCGTCGGCGAGGCGCTCGGGGGTGGCGAGCGCGGAAGGATGGGTGCCCTCGGGCAAGGGCAGACCGCCGAGCACGTCGCGCACGCGCTCGAGGTTTTGCGGGGTCAGGGTGTCACCGGAGAGGCTGTGGGCCTGCAACGCGTACGGCAGCGACAGAAAGCCGAGCACGACGGTGTTGATAAGCAGGCCGAGGCCGAGGGCGGGCAGGGCGCCCATGAAGTGCGGGAACAGGCGGATGATCGCCAGCTTGGTCAGGAGCAGCACGCCGATGATAATTGCGGCGACGGCGTGGAACACGGTGCGAGCCGGCAGCTCGACCTGGTACTCCCACAGCCGCGGGACCATGAAGATCATCATCGTGATGTAGATCGCCACGAAGGACAGGCCGACGACCCGGTGGATGCGGGTCCACAGCCGCGGCGCCGTCGAGTGCCCGTCCTCCAGCGGGAAGCCCCATAACCACGCCTGCAGCATCACGGCGGTGATGCCGAGCAAGACGAAGCCCAACCCGAGGACGATGCTCAAGGTGCTGCTCATAAACGCGCGGCCCTGCAGCGGCCTGATGGCACGCTCGCACACCACCGTCAGGCTGTCGAGGTTGGGGCCCCGCAGGCTCAGGGCCCCGCAGGCTCAGGGCCCCGCAGGCTCAGTAGCGGACGGGCGGTTTGCCCTCGCGGGCCCGCGGTGCGCGTCGCTCGAGTCGCTGCTCCCACTCGCTCGCGCTGACGGGGATGACGTAGATGGTCGGACACACCAGGCGGCGGTCACTGGAGCCGAGGCGGCGGGCCCAGTACTCGACGTCGACGACCTGATACGGCGCGTCGTCGATGACCACGACCTCGTGGATCCGCGGGACGAACTGGACGTCTTCGGTGGTCTCGGTCCGAAACAGGAGCCGGCCTTCGCACGCGTACTCGACGTAAGGCATGGTCAGCGGTCAGTGTAGCGAATGCTGCCGTCGGCGTGCAGCGCCGGGACGAGGGCGGCGGGGTCGGTGAAGGGCAGGCTGCAGACCCGGGCGCGGCAGACGATCGCGCGCGCAGGGCCGTCGGCGCGGGTGTAGTGGAGGCTGAGCGGGGCGGCGAGCTGGGCGCGGGCGGCCCGGACCGGACGCGCGAGATCGGCCGCGGCCTCGGGGGACTCGGCGAGCAGGCTGACGTGGACCGCGTCGGGGGCGGCGAAGCGGGCGGCGATCAGCAGGCTGGCGTAGGCGAAGGGCTGGGCGATCGCGCCGCGGTATCGGTGCATGACGGCCTCGGCGGCCGCGCGCGCGCCGGGTGGAGCGGCCTCGCTGTGGCCCAGGCGCAGCAGGACCTCGAGGATCATGCCGAGGCCGCTCGGCAGGGCCGAGTCGTGCTGGCACTCGCTGCGCTCGATCAGTTGCTCGGCGTCGTCGGCGGTCATGAAGAAGCCGGCGCCGCCCGGGCTGGCGTGGTGGGCGAGGGCGTGGCGCGCGAGCTGGCCGGCGGTGGCCAGCCACTGGGGGGCGAGCGTGGCCTCGTGCAGGTCGAGGCAGGCGCGGGCGAGCGCGGCGAGGTCCTCGAGGTAGCCGCGCGTGTGGGCCTGACCGGCGAAGGAGGCCCGCAGCACCTGGCCGTCGGCGGTGATGTGATGGGCGATGAGATGGCGACCGGCGGCCTCGGCGAGGCCCAGCCACTCGCGGGCGCGCGCAGGCCCCGAAAGGATGGTGGGCTCGTCCCAGTCGAGGGCGGCCTCGCTGGCGCGGACCAGGCCGGAGATCAGCAGGGCGTTCCAGGCGGTCAGGAGCTTCTCGTCGCGCAGCGGCGGGATGCGGGTGTAGCGGTGGGCGAGCAGGCACTCGCGCAGCGGGGTGAGCTCGTCGCGCAGCCCGGTCTCGGTGCGACCGAGCTCGGCGGCTCGCTCGGCGTAGTCCTTCGGGAGGTGAAGGATGGACAGGCCGTGCTCGAAGTTGCCGGCGGGGGTGACGTCGTGGACCTTGGCGAAGAGGTCGGCGGCGGGCTTGTGGCCGAGCACGGTGAGCAGCTGGGCGGGGGTCCAGCAGAAGAACTTGCCCTCGACGCCCTCGCTGTCGGCGTCGGTGGCCGCATAGAAGGCTCCGCTGGGGTCGCGCATGTCGGCGACGAGGTAGCCGATGGTGTCGCGTACGACCTCGCGCAGGAACATGTGTTCGGGCCACACGCGGCTGGCCTCGGCGTAGAGGCCGAGCAGCTGGGCGTTGTCGTAGAGCATCTTCTCGAAGTGGGGGACGAGCCACTGGCGGTCGACGCTGTAGCGGGCGAAGCCGCCGCGCAGGTGGTCGTAGATGCCGCCGCGCCACATCTTGGTGAGGGTGAGCAGCAGGGCCTCGCCGGACTTGGCGGCGACGTCGATCGCGGGGGAGCGGCAGGCCTGGAGGAAGATCTCGAGGCTGGTGGGGTTGGGGAATTTGGGCTGGCTGCCGAAGCCACCCCACTCGCGGTCGATCTTCGGCAGCTGGCGGCGGGCGACCTCGTCGAGGGTGTGCGGGTCGGACAGGCTGGTGTGCACCGAGACCTGGCGGCTGTCCTCGTCGGCGAGGCGGGCGAGGTCGGCCATGCCCTCCATGAAGTTGGTGACCTGCGCGTCGAGGTCGGCGCGGCGGTGCTTCCACAGGTCGCTGAGGGCGTGCAGGACCTGATGAAAGGACGGCCGGCCGTGGCTCGGCGCCGGCGGGAAGTAGGTGCCGCCGTAGAACGGCTTCTGGTCGGGGGTGAGGAACACGGTCAGCGGCCAGCCGCCGCCGAGGCCCATCAGCTGCACGACCTTCTGGTAGATGCCGTCGATGTCGGGGCGCTCCTCGCGGTCGACCTTGATGTTGATGAAGTGCTCGTTCATCAGCGCGGCGGTGGTCGGGTCCTCGAAGGACTCGTGGGCCATGACGTGGCACCAGTGACAGGCGGCGTAGCCGACCGAGAGAAGGATCGGCCGGTCCTCGGCGCGCGCGCGGGTCAGAGCCTGCTCGCCCCACGGGTACCAGTCGACAGGATTCTCCGCGTGCTGGCGGAGGTAGGGGCTGGTGGACTGGGCGAGGCGGTTCACGCGGGCTCGGCTCGGTTCGGGGATCGCCGCCTGTTTGTCCCGAATGCGGCGTCGCGCAAGGCCGGGCCGCGCGAAGACCCGGTTATGGCCGGTTTATCCAGTTTCAGGACCCGCCCGTCCCCGCTTGCGCAGGCGGCCGGTGAGAGTTCGCTCTCGCCGGGGGGGGCCTGTGCAGCGGTGAAATTCTGGTACTGTCCGCGCCCCGCTTGGTCGGTCCGAAAGGCCTGACCTCTGGAGAGGTGTCCGAGCGGTCGAAGGTGCCTGACTCGAAATCAGGTGTGACGCGAGTCACCGGGGGTTCGAATCCCTCCCTCTCCGCTGCTGCTTCCTGTCAACTCAAGACGACGTTTTGCAGCGAAAAATTCCTGAGACCCAAGGGAGAGGTGTCCGAGTGGTCGAAGGTGCATGATTGGAAATCATGTGTAGCGCAAGCTACCGCGGGTTCGAATCCCGCCCTCTCCGCTTTCCGGCCCCGTGCCGGTTTATGCCCCGAGTGACGGCGCTCTCGCCAACCCCGCCAGGACCGGAAGGTAGCAACGGTAACGAGAGACCGGGTACTCGGGGCACCTTTTTAAGTTTTGAAAGGCGTCCGGGGCCTGCGACGACGGTCGCGGCGACGATGGATGTGCGAAGGGACAGGGCCGAAAGGACCTGTCCCTTTTTGCGTGGGTGATGAGGTGATGGGGTGATGGGTGGATGACCGCGGGCGCGGTCATCCCGTCGTTCACCCCCGCAGGTGGCTCACTTGGGGCCGAAGAAGTACTGGAGGCTGCCGCCGAAGTAGAAGCCGGTCTGCCAGCCGCCGGTGATGTTGATGCCGAAGGTGTCCTTGATCAGGAAGCGCATCGTCACCAGGATGTTGATGATGGGGATGACGGGCAGGTTGACGCCCTTCTTGCGGCCGAGGGCGTCGAGGTCGTTGCCGTTGCAGCGGTCCGTGGTGCACTTGGCGAAGCGGCCGACGTTGGGGCCGTCGGCGTCGAGGGTGAGGCTGCCCTGCGGAGGCGGACCGTCGATGTCATTGGCCTCCGGGTCCTGATAGTGCGGGGTGCACTTGGTGAAGTCCTTGTAGTCCTCCAGCGAGTTGCAGGTGGCGCCGCCGGGGCTGCCCGGGTTGCCGAGGGGGGTCTGGAGGAAGCCGAAGCCGGTGATGACGCCGAGGCCGATGCCGCCGCCGCCGCCGAGCTGCCACTTGAAGTCGGGGGTCTTGATCAGGTTGCCGCGGCCGATGAAGTCGACCTGGATGGCGACGTGGCTGAAGTTGACCTGGGTGTAGTCGGCGGCGCCGAGCTCGGGGCTGCCGTCGGGGTTCTTCTCTTCGTCGTCGAGCCACAGGCCGTCGGGGGCCTTGATCTGGTGGTAGGCGATGGCGGGCACGATGTCGAAGTTCTCGGTGTAGCGGTAGATGTACTCGCCGCCGACGTAGAAGTTACAGCCGTCGACGCGGCTGAGGCCGGCGGACCATTTGCTGTCGGGGACCGAGGTCCCGCGGCACAGCGCGTTGGTCATGCTCTGCACCCGCTTGCTGACCGCCCAGGTGGGGATCACGGTCAGGCCGCCGCGCACGCCGATGCCGTGACGGTTCCACTTCGGCTTCTCCTCCGGCGGGGGAGCGATCGGCGCGGGCTCGGGCGCGGGCGCCTCGACCTTGGGCGGCTCCTCCGGCAGCGGCTGGTCCGGCAGGTCCTTCGACTCGGGGGCCTTGGAGCTGGTCGGCTGCAGCGAGGGGTCGCTGGGGGCTTGCAGCGCGTGCACGCGGGCGAAGGGGCTCGCCAGAGCCAGCGACGGGGTCAAGGCGAGGGACGTGGCGAGCAGGGCGAGGCTAGGACGCATGGTCGGTACTATAACGAAAACCCCGCGTCGGCGGCAAAAGCTGAGCGTTCGCGAGCGCGCGGCTGGGTGGCCGGGCCGGGGATGTCCGAGCGCGGACTACAGGCGAATGTTTCGCCAGCCCCGGCCGAGGAACTTGAGGGCCATCGCCAGGCCCATGAGGTTGGTATAGAGGGCGGCGGCCAGCCAGATGCCCTCGAGGCCGAAGCCGAGCCGGGGGCCCAAAAGCCAGCTGACGGGCACCAGCACGCCGAAGTGGAGCAGGCCCTCGACGACCATCACGAAGGTGTTGGCGCCGGCGCCATAGAGCGCCTGGGACAGGACCAGGCCGACGACCATCGCCGGGAGGCCGGCGGCGACGATGCGCAGGGACTCGGCTCCGGCGGCGGCGACGGCGGGGTCGTTGGGGGCCCAGACGCGGATGATCTGCTCGGGGATCGCCAGGAATATCGCGGCGATGACGAGCATGGCGTAGACGCCGAGGCGGACCGACTCCCAGCCGTAGCGGGCGGCGAGGTTGGCCTTGCCGGCGCCGAGGCTCTGGCTGACCGCGGTCGCGGTCGCGGTGCCGAGGGCGATCACCGGCATGAAGCACAGCGAGGCGGTGTCCATCAGCGCCTTGGTCGCGGCCGAGAAGGTGTTGCCGCCGGCCTCGGCGTCGATCTGGCCGACGAAGCGCATGAACAGCATGAAGCCGATCATCAAGATCACGGTCGCCGAGCCGGAGGGCAGCATCAGGCGCACGAGGTCGCGGATGATCGCCCAGCGGGTGTGGGCCCAGCGGTAGAAGTGATAGCGGCGGCTGTAGTCGGGCCGCAGGCTGATCGCGATCATGATCAGCAGGCCGATGTAGGTGCTGACGGCGGAGGCCAGGCCGGCGCCCTCGAGCGCCATCGCCGGGACGCCGAGGGCCGGCGCGCCGTAGATCAGGACGTAGTTGAGGCCGATGTTGATGGCGTTCATCGCCAGCGCCGCGTAGAGGTGCACGCGGGTGCGGCCGATGCCGTCGAAGAAGGCCTTGTAGCTGAAGGTCAGGACCATGCCGGGGATGCCGAGCATGCGCATGCGGGCGTAGGTGGTGCCGAGCTCGCCCTGCTCGGGGCTGGCCTGCGCGAGGAAGCCGATCGCCGGGGGGGTCAAGAACCAGCCGATCACCAGGCCGACAAGACCGGCGAGGGTGGCCACCAGCAGCGAGTTCCACAGCACCTGACCGGCGCGCTGGTACTCGCCCTCGGCGTAGCGGCGGGCGGTCATCGCCTGGGTGCCGAAGGCGACGGCGCAGAAGAAGCCGCCGACGGCCCAGAAGAACGGCATGCCGAGGCCGAGCGCGGCCTGCGAGGCGGTGGCGAGGTGGTGGTCGTCGAGGCGGCCGACCATGAAGTTGTCGGCGGCGTTGACGAAGAACTGGGTGATCATCGCCAGCATCACCCAGGTGCCGAGCGCCATGACGCGGCGGACCAGGGGACGCTCGAGACCGAGTTTGAAGAAGCGTGGGGGCTCGTCGCCGAGGTCGGTCAGTTGCACGGGCGCGGCTTGTGTAAGCCAGGTGCGACCCGGCGACAAGCGTCGTTGTGTGCGGTGATGCTGGTGATGATGGGACCTGCTAGGGCAGGCGCTCGAGCGCGGTGCGAAGGTCCAACTCGAGCTTTCCCGCGCATTCCGGCCGGTAGCCGCGATACGAGCCGCGGATCTGGCCCTTGTCGTCGATGACGAGCGAGAAGGGGAAGCTCGTGCTCGCGTACTGCTCCGCGAGTGGTTCGCCGCCGAGGGCGAGCTTGGCTGCCAGCTTTCGCTCGGTGGCGAACTCCAGGACCTTCTCGGGCTCGGTGTCGGTGGCGATGGCGATCAGGACCATGCCGTGCTTGCGGTAGCGCCGGTACAGGCGGTCGAACTCCGGCAGCTCCTTGAGGCAAGGCTTACACCACGTGCCCCAGAAGTTGAGCAGCACGACCTTGCCGCGGTGGCTGGCGAGGTTGATGTCCTTGCCGTCGGGGGTCTTGAGGGCGAAGGGCTTGGCCGGGGTGCCGACGCCGGGGTCGTTGCCGCAGGAGGCGTCGACCTTGGGGTTCAGCGCCGCGGGCAGTGGTTCCTTGCCGGCGGCGAGCTTCGGGGCGGTGGTCGGTGTCGGGTTGGTCGGTGTCGGCGTGGTGGCGGGCTCGCCGGGGGCGATCACCTGCGGGTGCAGCTCGTCCGGGCTCGGGTCGGTGATGTGCTGAGGGCCGGGCTCGGGCTGCGGCACGGCCGGACCGGTGGTGCTGGCGGTCTCGTCGAGCTTCGCGGTCGGGTCGGGGCCCTGGATCGCCGGCTCGGGCTTGCAGGCGGCGAGGGCGAGGGCGAAAATGACCTGTGCTTTGATGCAGGTTTGAACGGACATGTGCTTGAGGACAGGTGATTTCGAGCAGGTCGCGGAGGACAGGTGCGGGCGGGTCACGTCGACAGCTCGGCGGCGCGCGACACGGCCTGCCAGACCTCGCGTAGCTCGGCCTCGCCGGCGCGGAAGGGTAGCAGCAGGCGGATGGTGTGGCCGCCGCAGACGGTGACGAGGATGCCGTGGTCGCGCATGAGGCGGTCGCCGACGACGGCGCCGATCTGCTCGCCGGGGCTTCCCACGGCTCCTGCGGCCGGACGAAGCTGGATCCCGATCATCGCGCCGAGGCCGCGGACCTCGTGCACGCGCGGGCTCGGCTGGGCGGCGGCGAGGGCCTGGAGGGTCGGGAGCTGGGCGGCGGCGGCGGCGAGCAGGCCCTCGGACTCGATGATGGCGAAGGTCGCCAGGGCGGCGGCGCAGGCGAGGGGGTTGCCGCCGAAGGTGGTGCCGTGGGTGCCCTTGCCCATGGCCTGGGCCAGGTCGGCGCGGGCGAGGCAGACGCCGATCGGCAGGCCGCCGCCGAGGGCCTTGGCGAGCCACATCAGGTCGGGGCGATGGGCCGGGTCGTCGCCGACGATGCGGGTCCACGCCGACCACGCGCCGGTGCGGCCGCTGCCGCTCTGGATCTCGTCGGCGCCGAGCAGGGCGCCGTGCTCGCGGCAGAGGTCGTGGAGGCCGACCAGGAACTCACGCGCGGCCGGGTAGACGCCGGCCTCGCCCTGGACCGGCTCGACGAACACGGCGGCGATGTCCGGGCCCTGGCTCGCGAAGGCGGCGCGCACCGCCTCGAGGTCGCCCCACGGGAGGCGCAAGACCTGGGCGGTGGCGAAGGGGTGCTCGGGGGTGGACTCGCCGAGGCAGCGCACGTAGGGGTGGCGGTAGGCGGTGTTGGCGGTCAGCGAGAGGGCGCCGAGGGTGCGGCCGTGGAAGGCGCGCTCGAAGGCGACGATGATGTTGCGGCCGGTCGCGCGCAGGGCCAGCTTGATCGCGGCCTCGGTGGCCTCGGTGCCGGAGCTGCCGAAGAAGCTGCGGGCGTCGGTCACCGGGAAGCGCTCGGCGAGCTGCTGCGCGAGCACCTGCTGGGGGGCGGTGGTGAAGCTGTTGGCGGCGGCGACGAGGCGCTGCATCTGGGCGGTGAGGGCGGCGACCCAGCGCGGATGGCCGTGGCCGAGCGGGGCACAGCCGACGCCGTTGACGGCGTCGAGGTAGCTGCGGCCCTCGCTGTCGAGCACGCGCAGGGCGCCGTGCTCGTGCTGCTCGGCGCGGTCGAGGGTGACGTCGCGGAGCGCGTAGGTGGGCCAGCGAAGGTCGTGCATGCGGACGTCTTGGCAGGCGGGCGCTGCGGATGCAAGCGGAGGTCCGGCGGCAAGAAACGGGGGGCGAGGACGGGAGCTAGAACGCGAGCTGGAGCCCGCCGGCGGCGAGGCGCAGGCGTCCGGTGCGGGCCCGGGAGCGCAGGCGACGGCCATTTTGGAGGGTGACGATCCCGAGCGCGAGGGTGATCACGGCGAGGCCTGTAGCGACGCCGATCATCACATTGGTGGACAGGCGCAGGTCGTGGAGGCGCTGCTGCGCGGCCCGATTGGGCGCGCCCTGATCGCTTTTTGGGACGATCGGCACGTAGTCGGCCTCGTAGTTGTTGCGGGCGCGCAGGGTGAGTCCACCGAGCACACCGACCGCGATCGCGCTGCCGCCCGTGAGGCTCGCGCCGGCCCAGAACAGGCCCTGGAGCGTGCGGTGGCGCGGGAGCTCGCGCGGGTCGCGGGCGCCGGTCGTGCGCGGAGGCCGGGCCGATTTCACCGGCTCCACCGGCGGCGGATCCGGCCGATCGGGGGCGCTGGTGAAGCCCGGGAAGTGGATCGTCGCCGGTCCACCGGCGGGGATCTCGGAGGTGATGGTGACGACCTGATCGGGCCGCTCACCGAGCACGCGCAGCTCGACCGGGCCGGGCTCGAGCAGCAGCGGGAAGTCCTCGAGCGCCACGACGACGCCGTTGACCCGGAGCTCGCGCAGCTGCTCGGGCTGGTCGATCCGCAGCGAGAGCTCGCCGAGGCCGGCGCTCAGCTCGTCGGCGCGCGTGACCGCGAGCGGATAGCTCGGGTCGGTGTCGCGGCGGGCGACCGCGAGGTAGCGACGAAACCAGCGCAAGGTCGCAACCCGGTCGCCGACCCGCTCATGGGCGAGGGCCGCATTGTAGGCGGACTCCGGGGACGGCGCGGCGGCGAAGGATGACTCGAAGCCGCGCGCGGCCTCGCGGAACTCGCCCGCGTTGTAGAGGACCCGCGCGGCGCGAAACAGGCGCAGGGCCTCGGCCTGATCGGTCGGCGGGGCGGTCGGCGACGAGGCGGCCGGCGGCGCGGCGGGTGCGATGTCGGCCGGCGCGGCGGGTGGGATGTCGGCCGGCGACGCGGCGGCGTCGGCGGGTAGTGCGAGCGCGGCGCTGAGGATGCCGGCCACGGCGGCGCGCGGGAGTCGGCGTACACGCTGTCCCCAAGGACAGGTGAGCGAGCCGGTGCGGATCGAGGCGCGCGGGCGCGGGCGCATCAGCGAGGTCCGCGGCTGGGGTCGGTGGCGGATCCGGTGGCGGATCCGAAGGTGGGTTCGTCCTTGAGCTCATCGCCGGCGGTGGAGGCCGCGGGCGGGTTGGCTTTCAGCGGGGCGAGCCTGGTGGGTCCGAGGCGGGGGTTCTTGCGCTTGCTGACGGGCTCGGGGACGGCGGAGGGGTCGACCTGCAGGCTGACGTTGATGTTCTCGCTGCTGATCGGCATCAGGCTGCGGCGGCTGACCTTGAAGCCGGGCCGCGTGAACAGGACCTCGATGCGGCCGCGCGCGTCGTAGGGGATCTCGACGCTGAAGGGGGTGACCTGGCCGGCGAGCTGGCGCTCGAGGTCGGCGGCGACGGACGGCGGCACGCCGGTGATGCTGACCTGGGCGCCCGCGGGCTCGGACTCGAGGTTCCAGACGATGCTGCGCGGCTGGGCCGGCACGTCGCGCGACGGCCCCGGCGGGGTGACGCTCGGGAGCGGGGTCTCCGGGCGGAAGGCGTCGGCGAAGGGGCCGCGGCTGCCCTCCTCGCGCCAGCCATACACCGTCAGAAGGATCGCCACGGCCAGGGCGGCGCCGAACATCGGCAGGGCGAGCCACCACAACCAGTGTCGACCGGGCCCGGAGCCACCTGGCGCATTGGACAGGGTCCTCGAGGCCGAGTCCTCGATCGCGGCGGCGGCGGCGACGACCGGACTGCCGCCGGTGACGGTGCGCCGGGGCTCGGCAGGCGTGTGCCCGCTGTGCTCGATGGCCCGCGCGTCGTCGTCGTCCGGGGTCGCCACGAGGGTGAGGGAAGATTCGTGCAGGCTGCGCCCGAGCGCGGGCTGTGAGGCCGAGGGCGGGCGCGGGAC
>NZ_JACCSO010000486.1 GCF_013812955.1 Nannocystis sp.
GGGTGGGGGCGGGCGGCTCGGCGGGTTTTTCGGCCTCCTTGGCGCGCATCCTGTTGATGAGCCTGATGACGACGAAGATCGCCAGGGCGATGATCAGGAAGTCGAGCACGGTCTGCAGGAAGGCGCCGTAGCGCAGGGCCACGACCTTGGTCGGGTCGGCGTTGTCCCGGAGGATCACGGCGAGCTGCGAGAAGTCGATGCCGCCGACGGCGAGGCCCAGCGGCGGCATGACGATGTCCGCCACGAACGAGGCGACGATCTTGCCGAACGCGGCGCCGATGACGACGCCGACCGCGAGGTCGACGAAGTTGCCCCGCATCGCGAAGGCTTTGAATTCGGAGGTGAAGCTCATGTGCGGCCGTCCTTGGAGGGGAAGGCCCGAGTGTGGACGCACTCCATGAACTGTCCAGCACTTTGCGGGCAGAGCGCCGGATCCGTCGGACTCGCCGGCGGCGGTCCTCAGAGGCGGTCGGAGGCGATGCCGACGGACATCACGCCGGCCTCGTGGGCGGCGGCCATCATGCGAACGACGGCGCCGTACTTGACCCCGGCGGCGGCATCGATGGCGACCTTGCCGTCGCTCTGGAGCTTTTGGTTGGCCTTGAGCTCGCCGACCAGGGCGAGATAGTCGGCGCTGAGCGGCTGGCTGCCGAGGGTGGCCGCGCCGGTGGCATCGATGGTCAGCAGCAGGGTCGCGCTCGGGTCGGCGGGGCCTTCCTGCTTGGAGGCCGTCGGGATGTCGAGCGGCATCTGGGTGTTGGCCGGCGGTGGGGCGGCGACCATGAAGATGATCAGCAGGCAGAGGAGGACGTCGACCATCGGGGTGACGTTGATCTCACAGAGGGAGTCGCCCTCGTCGCCGACGCTGACTGACATGGTGCGGCCAAGCTACCGGGGGTCACGGCGGGTGTCCAGAGGTCTGCGCGCGTGATGCGCTGTGGTCCAGATCACACTTGCGCCGAAGGCGCCGCGCGTAGAGTGAGACAAATGCAGCGCCTTTCCGCACCTATTCTTTTCTCCGTGCTGGTCCTCGCGGCCTGCCCGGCAGACAGCAACAACACGACCACGAGCGCCTCCGAGGGCACGACGACCGGCGGCGGCAGCGAGGGCACGACCGCATCGGGCACCACCGCCGGCATCAGCGGCACCACCGAGGGGCCGACGACCGCGAACCCGACGACGACGACCGACACCACCGCCGGCAGCGAGCCGACCACGGGCGAGGTGACGACGACGACCGGTGTCGAGGGCACGACGACGACCGGTGGCACGACGATCGAGGGCACGACGGCCGAGGGCACGACGACCGGTGGCACGACGACGACCGGCGGCGACGCGGTCTGTGGTGACGGGGAGATCGCTGGCGACGAGGCGTGTGATGACAGCAACAAGACGACCGAGCTGTCGACCTCGAAGAACCTGCCGCTGATGTACGGCGCGGCGGCCTGCATCGACGACTGCAGCCTGGTGCTCTCCCTGTGCGGCAACGGCAAGGTCGACCCGGGCGAGCAGTGCGACGACGGCAACCCGGACAGCCACGACGACTGCACGACCTCGTGCACGACCAACACCAAGGACTACGGGTCGCCGTGCAAGCGCATGTGCAACCAGAACTGCGACACCGACGTGGCCTCGGGGACCTTCACCGGCTGCGAGAACATGGAGGTGCCGGAGGGCGGCAAGGCCGTCTGCTACGTGAGCACCAAGTTCAACCTGGCGAAGCGTTACTTCGCCGAGGGCATGTGCGCGACGACGGCGCAGACCTGTTCGGGCGGGGCCCTGTGCCCGCCGAACGTCGGTACCTACGACACGCTGAAGACCTGCCCGGCCGGCTCGGCGCTGGTCGACCGCACGACGATGAGCTTCGGCCTGACGGTGAAGACCAAGGTGTGCCAGCAGGCCTGCGACTCCGACGCGGACTGCCGCTGGAACGCCTGGGACGCGATCTGGGCCACCCCGGGCCAGTTCCGCTGCCAGGCCACGCCGGACTCCGGCGGCGTCAAGATCTGCGCCGACGGCCAGAACTAGCCGGGTAAGCGCGTGAGCCGCGAAGGCCGCGAAGGCCGTGTCCCCCGGGACGCGGCCTTTTTTCGTGGTTGCCGGGCTGGGCGGGCTCGGAGCATGGAACTGGGCGTAGGCGAGTCATTATTGAGATTATTATTGAATCATGGTCAGATTTTTGTGATGTATTGCTGACTATGGGTCGGTAAAAATGTGGAGAATGAGAGCCATGGACGCAGAGCGGTCATGGCTCGGTCGCCATGATGGTTCGACGCCGCGGCCGGGCCTGGACCTGGGGGCGCAAAACCCTCGACTCCGGGACGAATTACCGGTCGGAGCGCAGGTCATTCACGCGGCTGGCGCATGGCCGCCGCGTGCAGTGGCTTTTTTATTTATTAAACGCCGAGGCGACGCAGGAGATCGGGCGACACACCCAGCTGGGCGCAGCGGGCCTGGATCGGGGCGAGGCGCCAGCGGCCGGGGTCGACGGGGGCGTAGGGGTGCC
>NZ_JACCSO010000201.1 GCF_013812955.1 Nannocystis sp.
CCATGGTGACTCCGGTTTGTCTGTTGCTGTCGCAACCCAACCGATGAGCCGGACACCGTGGCCCTGCCATGGATCAATTCGCTAAGCGGACTCAGCTAACGGCTTCAAAAAGGGCGAAACCCGAGTCTGAAGGGTTGACCGCAGGTCGCGCTCAGTCCGCTGGCTTCATGATTACACGCGAATGGACCCCGCGTCCAATCGCCGGCCGGCAAGTCGGGCGACAGCGGGAACTGGCCGCACGCCGCGGTGGGCGCCCAATGACCGTCCGGGGTGTGGCACGGGATAATTTGACCCTGTTCGTTCGCCACGTTCGGATCCTCGAACATCCACTCGACGTTCTTCCATACCGGCTCGTAGAAGTCCTGATTATTGACAGCGATCCCAATCACTCGCCAGGTCCCATCCGGGAGCTGCGCGAAGAGCGGACCGCCTGAGTCCCCCTTCAAGGTCATGGCGTTGGGCTCGGCGCCCGACCACTCTGTAATTTGAATCATTCCGAACATAGATGACGCGTCGGATTCGAGCTCAGAGGTGAGGTAATGCTTGGTACCGTAGGGGGGAGGCATATTGAACAGGTGTTCCCTTCCGAACCCAACGGCGACGACCGGAGTTCCCTCGATGAGGAATTGATCGACCTCGCAGTGCATCACAATCGGGACGGGCTGGATGGCTGGTGCCTCGCTGAGCACGCAGTAGGCGAAATCGAGCGCCAGCGTCTCTCCAAGAGATCGTTGCTTGCAGTACTGCACTGGAATGGTACGGCGCGGGTGTCCGTCGCTACCGGGGTAACGTTCACCGAAGAGTACATCCGGGACATCGTTTACCACGAGCGAGTCAATTCCCCGGCAAGTGTTGCTGCTAGCGTCGCAAGTCAAAGAGAGATCATTGCCGAAGATATCCTGCTTCGGGTGGCATTCAGCGTCTGTCTGGCATGAGATATCGGTGTCGTAACGGTCTGGGAGGCAGTGCGCCGCTGTCAGCACGATTCTGCCTCCGATATACACCCCAGTGCAGATATCACTTGTGTCATAACGGAGGAACACGGCGGAAGGCCAAGCGCAGGGCGCGACCTCGAACCCGCGGAGGATCTCGGTCGGGTGCGGCGGTGCGCTCACGTCCGCGCCGGCGGACATCGTGATCGTGGCCGCCAAGAAAAGGAAGGTAACGGCCTTCTCCCCCCGGAATCGAGAAAGCACACGGAGCCTGGATCCCATATGCGGTCAGATTCTCCGCCACGGTTGCCGTTGTCAAATGCGGACATCACGCTTGAAGGGACCACAGCGGACGTCCACAGCCTATGTTTCGCTGGCTCAGAAACGCCCCGGTGCTCCCCGCACGTGCTCAGCCCGCGCGCTTACGCCGGGCCCACAGCTTGCGCACCCAGCCGAACATTAGCACCCCGATGAACACGTAGGTCTCGAGCGCGAGCAGCACGAGCATCGGGTCATAGGGCGCGCGCATGCGGGTGTCGCCGAAGTAGATCGCCGCGGTGATGATGATCGCCCAGATATGCAGCGAGAGCATGCCGTGGCGGGTGACGGTGCGCCGCATGAAGCAGGTGAAGAGCGTCAGCAGCGCCGGGATCGCGATGAAGGCGGTGTAGAACGACTGCCAGCTCTGGGCCTTGTGGCGCCACATTTCGCGGCCGGAGTCCGGCCACGGCGTGTTGTAGCCGGCGAGCATCAGCACGTTGATCACCGCGTAGCGCAGCTGCCCGAGCATGCCGGTCTTCTTGATGCACTGCTGCATCAGGTCGTTGAGCGCCGCGGCGTCGGCGATGTAGCCGGTATAGGACAGCTCGGCGCCGAGGGCCGGGTCGAGCTGCACCCACGACTTGGGCGCCGTCTTGGCCCGCTTCTCGAGCTGGATCAGCGGCGGCGGTCCGAAGCGGATGCGGCCGCGGCCGGGCTCTGCCGGGGTGGCTGCGGCCTTCTTGTTGTGACAGCGCCCGAACAGCTGGTTGAAGTGGCCGTTCTCGCTGACCAGGCCCCAGCGGCCGGTGTGGTGGTGCATGCGGTAGGCCGAGAATGCGAGCACGATGGCGATCGGGATGCCGGCGAACACGAGGTGCTTGAAGTGCACCTTCGGCATCGACTTGCGCATCACCAGCCAGACCACGCCGAACACCGCGATCGACAGCAGGATCTGCGGGCGAAACGCGGTGGCGATCGCGGCGAAGATGCCGGCGAGCCACGCGTCGCGGGTGCGGCCGTCCTGGGCGAGGCGCACCAGCGCCAGGGTCGACATCAGCAGGAAGGCGCCGTACGGGATCTCGCTGAGCGTGTAGCCGCCGAGCGAGATCAGCGGATAGTAGAACACCATGATCGCGCCGAGCAGCGGCGCCATCCAGCGGTACTTCGAGACCCGCTCGGCGATCCGGTAGCCGTAGCCGACCATGATCGTGCCGAGCAGCGCGTAGGCGACGCCGATCGCCGTGTAGTTCTCGCGCCCGAACACCAGCTTCAGCAGCGCGAGCAGGAAGTGGGTCCCGTAGGGGAAAAACGCGTGGTACTCGATCGGGTCGCCGAAGCGGTCGAGCATCTGGTCGGCGCGGCTGACGTAGCCGCGCATGTCCGAGGACACGTAGTCGCCGAGCGGGTGGACCAGCAGGTTCCAGTGCAGGCGCACCGCGAGCGCTGCGAGCACCACGACGATGAGCCAGCGGTTGCGGTGGAGCCAGGCGTAAAAACGGGGTGCGGTCGAGGCGGGCAAGGCGAGCAGAGATTTTCTTGTTAAAAAAAGCCGGCGGACTCTACCCGATCCCGGGGGGGTCCGACGAGGTCCACGACGCACAAAGCCGCCCGGGCGATCCTCATCGGATCGGGCACGGGCGGTGGCAGCGGTTGCGCCCGACGCGCTCGAGGGCGCGCCGGGCCGGGCCGGCTTCACGGCCCTCCGGGCCTGCGAGCCCTGCGGGCTGGGCTAGAACTCGAGCCAGGCGGCGTCGCTCAGGTCGCTCAGGAGGGAGGCCTTGAGCCCGAGCTCCGAGAGGGTGAGGATCTGGTCACCGATCACCATCGAGCGGCGGATCGGCGGGGTCCAGGCGAACTCCGGGTCGATGACCGGCGTGTGCTGGATCTGCCCGACCGGGAGGATGCCGGCCTCGGCGTCGATGGTGTAACCGAGCGCGCCGCTGAAGTGGGTCTCGGTGTTGGTCAGCTCGTCGTAGCTGTACGACTCGGTCGGCACCACCGCGAGCTTGCTCTTCCCCCAGTACAGGAACGCCTTGTGGTCGAAGGTGGCCTCGGACCAGCCGAAGGACTCGCCGAGCGCGGCCTGCTGGATGCGCTTGGGGGCCTTGAGGTCCGAGACATCGAAGAGGCTCAGCTGGAGGCCGAGCAGCTGGCCCTCGTCGGTGCCGTCGTAGCCGACGCCGAGCAGCAGGCCGTCGCCCACGGGGTGCAGGTAGGCGCTGAAGCCGGGGATCTTGAGCTCACCGACCGCGGCCGGCTTGGTCGGGTCGCTGAGGTCGATCGCGTACAGCGGGTCGGTCTGGCGGAAGGTGACGACGTAGCCGGCGTCGCCGATGAAGCGCACGCCCTGGATCTCCTCGGTCAAGCCGAGGCCGCCGACCTGGCCGATCTGGTTCAGCTCGTCGCCGTCCTGGCGCAGCACGGTGACGAAGCTCTCGCTGGTCTGGCTGTCCCAGCCCTGCTGGTCGGTGGTGGCGAGCCGCAGGTCACCATTGTGCTCCGACAGCGACCACTGGCTGCGGATGCGCCCGCGCACCTCGCCCGAGGCCACGTAGTTCGCCTGCTCCGCGCTCGCCAGCGAGAACTTGTGCACATACGACTTGAGCCCGGTCCCGACGTCCGCCTCGCTCCACTGCTCCGGGAGCCACGGGGTGGTCGTCACGTACAGGTTGGCCTTCGAGGCGTAGACGGTCTCGCCGTCCGAGAACACGCCGACGCCCTTGCCGAGCGCGAGCGACTGCGCGAGGTCGACCGTCAGCACCGACAGGGTCGACAGGCCCGAGTAGCTGCCCGCGTGGCGCACGTCGGCGCAGTCGAGCAGGCGGCCCTTGGTGATCTTCGCCGCGCCCTGGGACAGGTCCTCGAGCACGAACTGGGGCAGCCAGTCGTCGACGTTGGACGACTCGATGATCGCCAGGTTGTAGAGCTTGGCCTGCTCGCTGGCCTTGGCCCACTCGACCTCCCACGGGTCGGCCGGCTCACCCTCGCGGAAGCCGACCGCGCCCTCGCTGGTGCCGCTGTTGCCGCTGGTACCGCTGATGGTCACGTCGGGCGGGAGCTCGCCGCTGTCGGTGCCCATGCCGCTGGTGGCGCTGGTGCTGGTGCTGGTGTCCTCGCCGTCGATGACGCCGCCGTCCTCGAACAGCTCCCAGTTGACGAACTCCTCCGGGCTCTTGAACGCGAGGCCGGTCGGCAGCGAGCGCAGGACCACCCGGGCGACGCCGTCGATCAGGCGCGCGTTGACGAGGTCGCCGCTGATGTAGAGGTTGCTGACGATGCGCAGATTGTCCGGGTCGCTGAGGTCGACCTCGATCAGGCGCAGCACCGAGCCGGTGTTCGCGGGGAAGTGCTTGCTGAGGTCCAGGCTGCCCGGCGTGGGGCCGCCCTCCTCGTCGGGCAGCGGCCCCTCCTCGTCGGCACCACCGCCACCGTCGTCGGCACCACCCTCGGGGATCGGGATCGGCTCGCCGACCCCGCCGCCGCCGCCCTCGTAGCCGTAGCCATAGTTGTAGAGGCCGGTGCGGAGCAGGATCATCGCGCGGTCCTCGTGGAGGAACATCTGCGGGTCGTAGGCGTCGCCGTCGATCATCAGCGAGCCGCGCAGCTGCGGCGACACACCGGACACGTCGACGAAGTGCAGCTTGCCCTGCGCGAGCGCGAGCACCCGCTCGCCGTCGGTCTTGATCAGGTCGGGCTCGTCGACGCCGACCTCCTGCACGTTGGTCTCGGAGAAGTCCTTGCCGCCGCCGCCGCCGTTGTCGTCGCCGCCGCCGTCCTGGGGCTCGCCGAGCGGGTCACCGCCGCTGTCGCCGCCCTCGCCGCCGGCGGCCTCGTCGAAGCCGCTGTCATAACCGGGGTAGCCCCAGATGTTGCCCGACTGCTCGACCATGGTCTTGGCGTTGCTCTTGGCGTAGCTCAGCAGGTCGTCACAGCTCTCGAAGTCGTACAGGAGGCGGGGGTCGAGCTCATCCTCGGGGACCGCGCGCTCGGTGCAGCCGGGGGCCGCGACGGTGAGGGCGAGCAGGGAGGCGAGCGAGAACAGGGAATGACGATTCATGGTCATGATCTCCAATAGGTAAGGGCGTGCCGGGACGGGATGAGCCCGGGTGGGGTCCAGCACCGCACCGCACCGCACCCTTAGCAGGAGCCGTGCCAAGCCATGGAGCGGCTCCCTGCGGGCCCAGGACGGGCAAATGGCCGGGCCGGACGAGCGACCGCGACGCCCCTGCCCGACCCCATCGCCCCGGTACGACACGCAGGGAGTGAGCGCCCGCACGGCTCATGCACAGACACAAAAAAACGGGCCCGGCCCAGCCAGGCCGTGGAGGTGGCGCGCAGGGCCCGGATTTTTCGAGCGTTTCAGCTCAAGTGGTCATGATCGACATGCTCAAGTGGCCAGGCTGCAGAAGGCCTCGTAGTCGATGAGCTCGATGTCCGCGGGCGCCTTGTTGCACACCCGGCACTCCGGGTCCTTGCGCAGCTTGAGGGTGCGAAACTTGGTGCCGAGGGCATCGAACACCAGCAGGCGCCCGGACAGGCTCTGTCCGACGCCGAGGATCAGCTTGAGGGCCTCGTTGGCCTGCAGGGTGCCGATGATGCCGGGCAGCACGCCGAGCACGCCCGCCTCCTGGCACGAGGGTGCCATCCCGGGCGGCGGCGGATCGGGGTAGAGGCAGCGATAGCAGGGGCCGTCGAAGGGCAGGAAGGTCGTCAGCTGGCCCTCGAAGCGGAAGATCGACGCGTGCACCACCGGCTTGCCGAGCTTGAGCGCGGCATCGTTTAGCAGGTAGCGGGTCGGGAAGTTGTCGGCGCCGTCGACCACCAGGTCGTAGCCGGCGAGGATCTCCAAAATGTTCTCCGAGTCGAGGCGGGTCTGATGCGCGACCACCTTCACGTCGGGATTGAGCGCCTGCAAGGTCATGCGCGCGCTCTCGACCTTCGGCATGCCGAGCCGCTCCATGTTGTGGAGCACCTGCCGCTGTAGGTTGCTCTCGTCGACGAGGTCGTCGTCGACCATGCCGAGGGTGCCGACGCCGGCCGCCGCGAGGTAGAGCGCGGAGGGCGAGCCGAGGCCGCCGGCGCCGAGGCACAGCACCTTGGCGTCGAGCAGCTTGCCCTGCCCGAGCTCACCGACCTCCGGCAACATGATGTGCCGGCTGTAGCGCTTGATCTGCTCGGCGCTGAGGGTGCGCGGGCGCTCGAAGGGGTGCCCGGCCTGCTTCCACGCGCGAAAGCCCCCGGCCATCGAGCTGACCCGGGTGTAGCCGAGCTCCACGAGCGAACGGGCCGCCAGGGCCGAACGATTGCCGCCCGCGCAGTAGAGAATGACCTCGCGACCGCGCTCGGGCACGAGGTCCTCGATCTTCATCTCGAGGAAGCCGCGGGGGATCCACTCGGCGCGCGGGACGAAGCCCTGCTCGTACTCGTCGCGCTCACGGATGTCGATGAGCACGGGTGCGTCGCCCGGCTTTTGACCGAGCACCTGGTTCCTGGTCTCGTCGACCGACACCTCGTGGATCGATCGCTTAACCTGGCTGAGGATGTCACTGAAGCTGGCCATGTCCGCAAACCTCCGTACCGGCGGACCGCTCGGCGCGCCGACGACCGCGGTTGTACCAGAAGATCGCCGGGGCCTGACAAACGCGGTCCCGCGGTCCTGCTCCCGGTCCCCGCTGCTATACTCCGCGCCTCCCCGTGCCGAGCGCCCCGCAGCCTGCTCCGACCACCCCCACGGCCTCCGGCCTGTCCACCTCCACGGCCTCCGGCCTGGCTGGCTCCACGGCCTCCGGCCTGGCTGGCCCTGCCACGTCCCCCGCCGATGATAGCGCCGCCCTGCGATCGCTGGCTCGCAGCCGCGAGCGCTTGATCGAGCAGCTGCACCGGCGCATCGTCGGTCAGCAGGGGGTGATCGACCTGCTGCTGGTGTGCCTGTTCGCGGGTGGGCACGGCCTGTTCGTCGGCGTGCCGGGTCTGGCGAAGACCTTGCTGGTCAGCAGCCTGGCCCAGGCGCTCGACCTGCAGTTCTCGCGCGTGCAGTTCACGCCGGACTTGATGCCCACGGACATCACCGGTTCGGAGGTGCTCGAGGAGGACCCGGCGACCGGCCGGCGGCAGTTTCGCTTCGTCGCGGGTCCGGTGTTCTGCAACCTCCTGCTCGCCGACGAGATCAACCGCACCCCGCCCAAGACCCAGGCGGCGCTGCTGCAGGCGATGCAGGAGGCGCGGGTCAGCGCGGGGGGCCGGACTCATCCGTTGCCGCAGCCCTTCCACGTGTTTGCGACCCAGAACCCGATCGAGCAGGAGGGCACCTATCCGCTGCCCGAGGCCCAGCTCGACCGCTTCACCCTGCAGATCGTGGTCCGCTACCCCGACGAGGAGGCCGAGCGGCAGATCGTCGCGCTCGGCGTCGACGCCGGCCCGGCGCTGGTCCCGGTCCTGAGCCCCGCCGAGCTCACCGCCCATCAGGCGCTGGTGAGAAGGATCCCCGTGCCCGCGTCGGTGATCGGCCATGTCGTCGCCCTGCTGCGAGCGACCCGTCCCGGCGAGGGCAACTGCCCGCCCGCCGTGCGCGAGCTGCTGCAGTGGGGCGCCGGAC
>NZ_JACCSO010000506.1 GCF_013812955.1 Nannocystis sp.
GCCGCCGCCGCCGGTCGACCCACGCGACCAGGCCGGGGTGACGCTCGCGCTGGCGTCGCGGCGCGAGGACTTCAAGGCCTGCCATGCGGCTGTGCTTTTGGACAGGCCAGGTCTGCGCGGCCAAGTCGTGCTCGAGGTCGCGGTCGGCCCCGAGGGCCTCGCGCGGGTGGCCGCGGTGGTCGAGGGCCTCGAACCGACGCTCGACGCCTGCGTCGTCCAGGTCGCGGCGGACACGGTCTACCGGCCGACGGTCGCCGGCGGGATCGTGATCGTGCGCCACGCGCTGCGCTTCGACCCCTGAGTCGGCGATGGCGCCACGGCCTCCCGGCCCCCTGACGGCCCTCGTTGCGCCGTGATACCCCTCTGCTACATGCAAGGGGCGCCCCCCATGCTCGAGCCGAACCCCTCCTCCGCGCCGAATCAGCGCGCGCCGATTCAACTGGATCATCTGGATGATCTTGATCATCGTGAGCATCCCGGATCACCCGATCCTCACGATCCGCTGGCGCCGCGTCCTGACGATCCGCGGATCGGCCGCTGGTGGTGGAGGGCGTCGCTGTACCGGCGCAATCAGGGCAGTCCGCTGTTCCTGCGCTGGCCGGTCGTGCTGGTGCTGATGATGCTGCTGCTGCTCGGCCTCGTCGCGCTCGGCTTCGTCGTCCTGGTCCGCCCCGGCTGAGCTCGCCGGCCCGCCCGCCGCGCCGGTCCACGATCGGGCCCGCCGCCGTATCGTCGCTCGTGGTCGCCCCCCGCGCGCTAACTCGTGGTCGCCCCCCGCGCGCTAAACCGCTCCGACGCCGCTGCTCGCACGAGACGCCGATTCTCGCCCGCTCGGCGCTTCATCGAATTGCCGGAGCAGCGTAATGGCTTACACCTCGGCCAGGAGACAAACGACATGATTCAGACTGTATATCGATTCGCACTGGCTGCGGCCTTCTGCGCCGGCCTCTGCTGCGGCAACGACGACGATGACGGAGACGGAATTGGCGGCGCCACTGCCCAGGAGATCACAAACGACTGCAAGCAGTACTGCGACCGGGCCCAGGTGTGCGACGGCGACGTCGAGGCCGACGAGTGCCTCGCCAAGTGCCGGGACCGACTCGGAAACTGCATGGCCGACGAGCAAGGCCAGACCCTCGACGACCTCGTGGCCTGCTCGAAGGAGACCTGCGACGATTTCACGGGGTGCACGATCGGCGCCGGGCTCCAGTGCGTCTTCGGACTCTGAGCCGCAGTATGCCGCGTCCGACCGCCATCCTCGTCGGCCTGCTCGCCGTCGTCCCACTCATCGCCGTGGGATCCGCCGGCTGCGCCACGACGCTGGTCCCGGCCCCGGGCGCGCATCGCGTCGCGGGCGTCGGTTATGGCGCCGAGGCCGAGCAAGCCGGGGTGCACATCGTCGCCTCGGCCGCGGCCTGGCGCGGCTTCCCCTCGGATCTGGACGACATCGTCGAGCCGATGCTGGTCACCATCACCAACGACAGCGGGCGCTCGCTCGAGATCCGCTACGAGCACTTCGATCTGCTCACCCCTGGCGGGGTGATATTCGTCGCGCTACCACCATTTCAGATCTCCGTCGTCACCTTCGAGCCGGCCTATGGCATGGGCGGTCCGGTGCTCGGCTTCGGCTTCAGCGTCGCCCCCTATCTCTCGCCGTGGTACCCGGGCTGGACGGTCTACGGCGGCCCCTTCCCCTTCCACTCCGGCTACTACGCCGGCTACTACCCATACTATTCGAGCTATGAGCGCATCACGCTACCGACCGGCGACATGATCCAGAAGGCGCTGCCCGAGGGCGTGCTCGCGCCGGGCGGAAGGATCACCGGGTTTTTGTACTTCGAGCAGGTCACCGATGTCTCGCGTGTCGCCTTCGTCGCGCGCCTGATCGAGCTCGGCGGCCAGCCCTTCGGGCAGATCCAGATCCCCTTCGTCGCCCAGTGAGCGGCCTCAAGGGCCACCTCCACCTGGGCCGGTGTGCTCGCCTGGTCGAGGGCCTTGACCAAACCCTCGCGGCGGACCGCCGCCCCCGGTGACGCCCCTGTCCGGCCTGTGATGCCTGGGCATGCCTGCCACGCCTGCCATGTCTGCCATGCCTGTCATGCCTGTCATGCTCGCGGCGAGGCAAGCGCACTCGCGGGTGCATCGTCTGCGAATCTCGTTACTGCGGCCCGGGACGAGCCCGGGGGCCCGGGGGCCGGGCGGTGGGGTCAAACTTGGATATGCGCGCATCACTCCTCGCATCGTTCTCCGTGGTCCTGATCGCGGGCGCCTCGCTCGCCGGCTGCAACAGGAGCAGCAGCGGTGGCACCCAGGGCGAGACGGTCGAGACCCGGCCGCCCAACGCGCCCGAGCAGAACCCGGCGTTCCCGGGGCAGACCCGTGCGCCGGTGATGACCACCGATACCGAGTTCGACGTGCGCACCATCGCCAGCGGCCTCGAGCACCCGTGGAGCCTCGCCTTCCTGCCCGACGGCGCGATGCTGGTCAGCGAGCGACCCGGGCGCCTGCGGGTCATCACCGACGATGGCACCCTGAGCCCGCCGGTCGCGGGCCTGGCCGAGGTCGACGCCCGCGACCAGGGCGGCCTGCTCGACGTGGCGATCGATCCGCGCTTCGCCGACAATAACCTGATCTACTGGTCCTACGCCGAGCCGCGCGACGGCGGCAACGGCACGGCGGTGGCGCGCGGCCGCCTGGTCCGCGGAGCCCAGCCGCGTATCGAGGACCTCGAGGTGATCTGGCGGATGACCCCGACCCTGGATTCGACGATGCACTTCGGCGGCCGCATGGTGTTCAGCGGCGACGATATCCTGTTCATCACCACCGGCGAGCGCTCGATCCTCGAGGGCCGCCGGCAAGCCCAGCAGCTCGACAGCGCCTTCGGCAAGGTCATCCGCATCCGCCCCGACGGCTCGGTCCCGGCCGACAACCCGCTGGTCGGCCGCAACGACGCCTTGCCGGAGATCTGGTCCTGGGGTCACCGTAACCTCCAGGCCGCCGCGCTGCACCCCGAGACCGGCCAGCTGTGGGTCGTCGATCACGGACCCAAAGGCGGCGACGAGATCAACGCCATCGACAAGGGCAAAGACTACGGCTGGCCCACCATCACCTACGGCGAAGAATACAAGGGCGGACCCGTCGGCGAGGGCATCACCGCCCAGGAGGGCATGGAGCAGCCGCTCTATTATTGGGACCCCTCGATCGCGCCCTCCGGCATGGCATTTTATGACGGCGACCTGTTCCCGGCCTGGAAGGGCAGCCTGTTCGTCGGCGCCCTCGTCGGCGAACACCTCGCGCGCCTGACCCTCGAGGGCTCACGCATCATCGGTGAGGAGCGCCTGCTCGCCGGCCAGGCCCGCATCCGCGACGTCAAGGTCGGCCCCGACGGCGCCCTCTATCTCCTCACCGACGAGGACGACGGCGAGCTGCTCGCGCTGGTGCCGGCCGGCTCCGGGCAGTGAGGGCGGCGCGCTCGGACTCGGATAGTTCGGGTCCGAGCTCCGTCTCCAGCTCCAACACCGCCGGGTGGATCCGGTGGGCGAGATAGGCTTCGGCCTTGTGGTGGCCGTCGAGGATGAAATGGAACGAGGGTGCGTTCGCGGCTCGCACCGCGATGACGATCGGACGCGCCCCCTTCGCGATCGCCCGGCTCCAGTGCTCGATGCGCTCCGCATCGAGGCGGACCCGCGGCTGGGTGGCGATCAGCTGCAAGCCGTACGGATAGAACTCTTCACGGTACGGCTCGTCGCCCCGACGTTCGTTCCAATCAATCAGATCCCAGACCCCATCACGCTCGATCGGAAACGTCAGCTGGTAGGTCCCGGGCGCGAACAGCGGCGCGATCGGCTCGAAGACCGATGCGAGCGACTGATACTCCGGGATCCCGTTCGCCACGAACCACTCGATCTGCCGCAGCCTACGCTCGATCTCGGTCCGATCGAAGGGCAGGCGAAGCAGGTACTGACCGATCGAGCCCTGGCGATCGTCCCAGGCGTGAGCGACCGGCATACCACCGACGATCAGGCCGCCCCGCGCGAGCGTGATGAGGCCGCATCCGACGCTGGCCAGGACCTCGACCTGCTCGCTACGGTATGACATCGAAGCTCCATCGGTACCGGCGCGCCTGATGCATGCCCTGCGCGTACATGTCCGTGCCGGGCGGCATGTCATGGGTGTCGACATACGCACCGCCGGCCAGCTCGGCGGTTCGACGCGAGGCGAAATTATCGGGTGAGGTGATGATCCACAGCTCGGTCACCCCGTGCCACAGCGCGACGGGGCGCAGGAGCCGACAGGCGCGGGCAGCGTAACGGTGGCCGCGGTGCTCGAGGTGGATCTGATAGCCGATGTTGCCGGCATACAAACTTATCGACGGATGCGTGTCGAAGCGGATCAGGATGCGCCCGAGCTCGAGATCCATGGTCCGCGGCTCGATGGCGAAGTGGTACGACGGCTGGTCCGCGCGCATGTCGAGCAGCCGCAGCCTGATCTCCTCGTCCGCGAGCGCCGCGAAGTCGGTGAACCAGGGGCGCTCGTCTGCCACCGGCCCAGCTTACACAAAACTAAAGTCTGGCTTAAGTTTCGCGCGTGGACGCCGAGCGCGACGGGCCCGAGTCGTACGCTTCACGAGCTCTTCGCGGCGCGAAGCTCACGGGACGCGCAGCGTGCCGGTGCTGGGGTCGAGGTTGAACAGCACGGCGAGCCGCTCGAACAGCTCCGGGTCGCGCGCGCGCAGCTTGTCGGGCGTCTCGAAGAAGGCCTCGACGGCGACCGCGAACAGCTCGGCCTCGTTGGTGCCGGCGTAGGCGCGCAGCGGCGCCTGTTTGCCGCCGCGACGGACCCGCTTGATGCGGTCGCGGACCAGCGCGTCCCAGCCGGGCACCGCGGCCCAGACCGAGGGCGCGCCGTCGGCGAAGCCGTCGGCCATATCGATCACGTGCGCGAGCTCGTGCACCGCGACGTTGGTGCCGTCCGACTTCTTGAAGCCGAAGCGCACCTGCTTGCGCGACAGCAGCATCGGGCCCTGGGCGTGGACCATGCCGGCGATGCTGTGCTCGTCGCCGGGCTCGTAGTCCTCGTTGAAGTTGGTGATGTGCACGATGATGTCGCGGGTGGTCGGCCAGTCCCAGCCCGGGCGGCCGTGGCCGAGCATCGCCGCCGCCGCCGCGATCAGCACGCGGATGTCCTCGGGGACAGGTGTCTGCTTTGGCCCGAAGAGGCGCTGCTCGGCGAGGAAGATCGCCACGTCGTCGCGAAACCGCGCCTGGCCCGCGGGTGTGAGGCGGCGATAAAACGCGACCCGCTCGTCGAGCACCGCCTGCCACGCCGGCGGGAACGGGGCGGCTTGCAGCGCGCGGCGCCGGCGAAACC
>NZ_JACCSO010000509.1 GCF_013812955.1 Nannocystis sp.
GGCGGGTGGCGGCGGGGGCCTCGGGCGTGGGCACGGGTGGGTCGTCGGGCTCGGCGGGGCGGGGCTCGGGCTCGGGCTCGCCGAGCAGGCGGGCGACCAGCAGCGCTTTCTCGCGGCCGCCCTCGGAGAGGCCATGCACGCGGCAGATGTCCTTGAGCTCGTCGCGCTGGAGCTGGGCGAGCAGCTTCGGCAGGGTGGCCTTCTTGGAGCGCGCGAGCAGCTCGACGTGGGCGTCCTTGGACTCGGCGGCCGCGAGCGTGAGCTCGAAGACGCCCACGAGCTCGCGCAGCCGGGCCTTGGTCAGGACTTGCAGGACGGAGCGCTTGTCAGGCTGGGGCATGCGCGGAAGGGCGTGCAGGGTATCACGCCCGGTGTGCATGGGCGGGGCGCGGATGCGCGCCCCGAAAGAAAGATGAGAAATCTGAAATTGAATTCCTCGGGCCGAGACTAAGCCCGGTGAAATGTTCGACACGAAACTGATTGTCACGGGATCCATGTGCACACTGCTTGCCGTCGCGGGTGCTTGCGACGCGGAGGTCGCGGAGGTCGCGGAGGTCGCTACCGTTGATCTCGCTGACGAGCCCGTCGATCTCGCTGACGAGTCTGCCGATCTCGCTGACGAGTCCGCCGAGCCCGCCGAGCCCGACGCACTCGAGGTTCTGCGCGCGGAGATCGGCGGCTCGGCCATGGGCGTGACCGTGAACGCGATCGAATTCATGCGCAACACGTCGTCGATGAAGCGCCTGCTGCTCGACCCGAGTCGGTCGGTGCAGACGGCCACGCTCCGGTGTACGCCGGAGGTCAGCTACAGCGAATCGATGAACGCGAAGGTCGGCGACTTCACGCACAACATCATCCGCTATGTAAAATCTCCGGATGGCGCGAAGTGGGAGCAGTACAATTCGGACGGGAGTAAGATCTGGCTCGAGCGCGACACCTCGTGGCCGATCAAGGACGCCGGCGGCAACAATACGGCCGGGTACGACGCCAAGCCGTTCGGCAGCCTGACGTGGGCCGCGAACAACTGGACGGAGGGCAGCCAGCTCCCGTACAACACGCGGATCGCGGGGTTCAACTGGGATCCTGCCAAGGACGACAGGTGTCGCTACGAGACGCCGTCGTTCAGTGACTACGACTTTTACGGCTACAAGACGTTCAGCTACCACCCGGCCAAGGACTGGGGCGGGGCCGTCGGCAAAGTGGACTCGATCGCCGTCGACTATTACATCCAGACCTATCTGCCGGCGAGCGGCACAAACGAGGTGCGGCTCGGCGAGCGTCACTGGTACGCGCGCGGGCAGGGATGGGTCAGCTGGGAGCACTACAACCGCGACACCAACACCCACGAACAGACCTGCGTGTGGAACGCTAATGGCGGGCCGCCGACGGCGCCCCAGATCCACTGCAACGGGGTCCTGGGCGACCGCGCGCTGGGCTTCCTCGGGAAGTCCTTTCAGATGACGTACAACTACGGCGATTGGGATAATTGCCACTACAAGGCGACCTGCAACGTGGGGCAGGGTATTCAGGGCCTCAGCCGGGCGCAGGCCGGGCCGGGATCGCAGCGCATGGCCGTGTGCGCGCAGCCCTACGGCGGGTCGAACGTCTACACCGGGGAAGGGCGCGCGGTCCTGAAGCTGCCCTACGACCAGCGACGGGCCCAGCGTCAGGTCAACGGCAACGCCGATTGGGACTTCGGGCACTGGAAGCTCGAGTGTGGCGCCGACGAATACGTCGCCGGCGTCAGCCAGGGGGCGCAGGTGTGCAACACCGGCGAGGGCAACTTCCACGGGTTGGTGTGCGCGGGCGGGAACGCGGCCAGGCTGACGCAGAAATGCAATACTCGGGTGTTCAACGGCTATAATGACAGCCGCGCCACGCTGAGCTCCGGGGACTGGGACAAGGGCGCCTACAAGGCCGAGTGCGGGACCCGGGAGTACCTCGCCGGCGTGAGCGTGAACCCGTCGACCTACAGGGTGCACGCGCTGCTCTGCTGCGAGCGCACATGAGCGGCGAGCGAACGGAGCGGGCTTTTGTGTGGGTTTTGCGTCTCGTCCCAGTCGCCGATCTTGCACGGCCCGCCGTCACGCTGGGTGTTGGCAATGTCGAGGCCGATGCCGTTGCAGCCGTCCCGCTGGTGCGGGCCTACGCGGGTTTCTGTGAGGGTTTAGCGGGGGTAACGCCGTTATCTAGTACGGCCGCTCGTGGAACCATAAATTGAAGGCCCACTTCTCGCCGCGCAGCGGCGGCTTGCCCTGGTGGTATGTGCGTGGATCGCAGCGGGTCGTGCCAGGGTGGCAATTGTGGAACACCACCACCCGACCGGTCCGCGGCTGGATCTCGAGGCCGAGGCGAGGAAAGCCGGTCGCGCCGCCGGCCTCGACCTCGCCGAGGTAGGCGAGGGCGGTGACCAGGCGCTGGCCGCCGCGCTCGCAATAGCGGCGACCCTTCTCGGTCTCGAGGTCGTAGGCGTCGTAGTGCGGGCGGTACTCCTGACCGGGCTCGTAATGGATCACCTGCAGGGACTCGGCGTGGGCGAGGGGCAGGCCGACCTGCCCGGCGATGCGGCTGGCGGCGGCGTGCACGGTCTCGTCGAGGTCGTGCTTGAGCCAGGCGCGGGCGCTGGTGCGACCCTCGCTGAGCTTGCCGCCGCTGGCGCCGCTGACCTGGGAGCGCCGCATCTGCGGCCGGGCGGCGGCGATGATGTGCGCGCATTCCTCGGGCGCGAGCAATGCGTCGAGCACGTGAATAAGCGGACTTTCGCGCAGGCGCTGGCCGCCGGTGAATGCGGGCGCGGGCGCGGTCGATGCGGTCAATGTCTTCACTCCTCGGTCACTGCTCGGTCACTGCTCGGTCACTGCTCGGTCACTCTTCGGCATTGCCGGCGCGCAGGGCCGCGAGCACGCCGAGGTCCTCGAGGGTGCTGGTATCGCCGGTGGTGGCCTTGCCGGCGGCGATCTCCTTGAGGAAGCGGCGCATGATCTTGCCGCTGCGGGTCTTGGGCAGCGCGTCGGTGAAGCGGATCTCGTCGGGGCGGGCGAACTTGCCGACCTCGTGGGCGACCTGGGCGCGGATCGCCTCGCGCAGACCGGCGTCCGCGGTCTGGCCCATGCGCAGGGTGACGAAGACGACCAGCGCCTGGCCCTTGAGGTCGTCGGGACGGCCGACTGCGGCGGACTCGGCGACCGCGGGGTGGGTGCCGACGGCGGCCTCGATCTCGGCGGTGCCGATGCGGTGGCCGGCGACGTTCAGGACGTCGTCGACGCGTCCGAGCACGGTGACATAGCCGTCGGCGTCGATGCGGGCGCTGTCGCCGGTGAAGTAGAAGCCGGGCATCGGGGCGAAGTAGCCGGCGATGAAGCGCTCCTCGTTGCCGTAGATCGTGCGCAGCATCGAGGGCCAGGGGCGACGGACCACCAGCAGGCCGGTCTCGTCGGGCGCGCAGTCGCTGCCGTCGGCGCGCACGACCGCGACGTCGACGCCGAACAGGGGCAGGCCGGTGGAGCCGGGCTTGGCCGCGACGGCGCCGGGCAGGGTGGTCAGCATCATCGAGCCGGTCTCGGTCTGCCACCAGGTGTCGACGATCGGGCAGCGGCCGCCGCCGATCGTGCGGTGATACCAGTGCCAGGCCTCGGGTCCGATCGGCTCGCCGACGGAGCCGAGCAGCCGCAGGCTGGCGAGGTCGCTCTTGCCCGGCCACTGGTCGCCCCAGCGCATGAAGGCGCGGATCGCCGTCGGTGCGGTGTAGAGAATGCTGACGCCGTGACGCTCGATGATCCGCCAGAAGCGGCCGGGGTCGGGCGCGTTCGGGGCTCCCTCGTAGATCAAGATCGAGGCGCCGTTGGCCAGCGGACCGTAGACCACATAGCTGTGGCCGGTGATCCAGCCGATGTCGGCGGTGCACCACAGCAGGTCCTCCGGCCGCAGATCGAAGGCCTCGCGGGTGGTGAGATAGACGCCCGCGAGATAACCGGCGCAGCTGTGCAGCACGCCCTTGGGCTTGCCGGTCGAGCCGGAGGTGTAGAGGATGAACAGCGGGTGCTCGCCGTCGACCTGCACGGCCGCGCCGCCGCGGGTCGGATCGCGCAGATCCACGGCGTCGTCCCACCACAGGTCGCGGCCGCTTTGCATGGTCACCGGCAGCGTCTCGCCGATGCGGCGCAGGACCACGACGTGATCGACGGGGGCGCTCTCGAGCGCCTTGTCGACGACCGACTTCATCGCCAGGACCGTGCCCCGCCGCCAGGCGCCGTCCTGGGTGATCACGGCCCGCGCGCCGCAATCCAGGATCCGACTGCTCAAGGCCTCGGCCGCGAACCCGCCGAAGACCACCGAGTGCACGGCGCCGAGGCGCACGCAGGCGAGCATGGCGACGATCGCCTCGGGCACCATGCCCATGTAAATGATCACCCGATCTCCGGACCCGACGCCGAGGGCCGCGAGCGCGCCCGCGAAGCGCACGACCTCGCGGTGCAGCTCGAAGTAGGTCAGCGTGCGGGTCTCGACCTGCCCTTGCGGACCCTCGGGCTCGCCCTCCCAGATCAGCGCGGCCTTGTGCCGCAGCGGCGTATCGAGGTGGCGGTCGAGGCAGCGCTCGCTGACGTTCAGGCGCGCGCCGACGAACCAGCGCGGGTGCGGCAGCTCGCCGGTCCGCACTTGCTGCCAGTCACCGAGCAGACCGGCGAGCTCGCGGCGCCAGAAGCCCTCGGGATCGACGAGGCTCTCCTGGTGGCGCGCCTCGTAGTCGGCGCGGTCGCGGATGCGGGCGCGCGCGCGAAACTCGGCGGACGGGTCGATATGTGTCGGGTGGTCTTCGGTCATCGGTGGCTCCCGGGCGCGGCAGTGGGCGGTCGTGGCCTGTGGCGCGGTGAACGCTCTTGTACTGGCCTGTGGCCGGTGATATTCGCGACATGATACGTCCTGGCCTGGCGCCAGGGCGAGCCAGAGGAGGGGATATGCGTTGGATTCGGGGCCCGAGGCGTTGGTTGGGTGCGGCGACGGTGGGGATGGCGGTGTGGATGGCGGCGAGCCCGGCGCAAGCCCTGGTGCCGCCGACGATCACCCATCAGGGGCGGCTGTTCGACGTTCAGGGCGAGCCGGTCGTCGGCACCGTGGACCTGCTGTTCGCCCTCTACGACGCGCCCGATGCATTGGCGCCGATCTGGATGGAGATGCACAGCATCGACTTCGACGACGGCTATTTCTCGGTGCAGCTCGGGGCCCTCGACCCGGTCGAGCCGATCTTCAACGGGGCGACGCGCTGGCTCGGCATCACCGTCGGCGCCGACGCGGAGATGACACCCCGCGCCGAGATCGCCAGCGTGCCCTACGCGCTGGTCTGTAACGACGCGGTCGGCGACATCAATCCGATGTCGATCAACATCTCGGGCTTCGGCCCGGTCGTCGACGCCGGGGGCAAGTGGGTCGGAGATCCCTCGGGGCTGATCGGACCGGCCGGTCCAGCGGGTCCGGCGGGCGCGGACGGAGCGGCGGGTCCTGCAGGTCCCGCAGGCGCGGATGGAGCGATCGGGCCAGCGGGTCCAGCCGGTCCGGCGGGTGCGGACGGGGCGATCGGTCCAGCGGGTCCAGCGGGTCCAGCGGGTCCAGCGGGCGCGGACGGCCCAGCGGGTGCCATCGGTCCAGCGGGTCCAGCGGGTCCAGCGGGTGCGGTCGGCCCAGCGGGTGCGGTCGGCCCAGCGGGGCCTGCGGGCGCAGTCGGTGCGGTCGGTCCGGCGGGCCCGGCGGGTGCAGTCGGTCCAGCGGGTCCGCAGGGCGCGGTGGGTCCGGTCGGTGCAGTCGGGCCGCAGGGGCCAGTGGGCCCTGCGGGTGCGATGGGTCTTCAAGGCGCACAGGGTGCGATCGGTCCCCAGGGTCCTGCGGGGCCTGCGGGCGCCGCCGGAGCGCAGGGTATCCAGGGTATCCAGGGCGTGCAGGGAGTCCAGGGCATCCCGGGGCCGACGAGCATCGCGGCCTGTCCAGCGGGTTACACGACCGTCCAGCTGGTGCGCTCGACGCTGTGCATCCGCCGCGACAACACCGTGGCCACGTGGGCCGGCGCGATGAACCGCTGCTACAGCACTCATTCGGGCGGGGAGCTCTGTACCTACTCGCAGATGCGCCGCTCCTGCAACAACGGCGGGCTGCAGCCGACGGCCGGCGGCTGGCTCGCGGACCGGGTCGCCGACGACGATGTGGTGGTCACCAACAGCGTGGATTGCAACAACTTCGACGGCACGAATGGTGCGCTGGGGCAGACCCAGCCGGGCATGTATTGCTGCCTCGAGTGGATGAAGTACTGACGCCCTGACTCCTCAGATCGGCCCACTTCGCGGCTATCGCCCTCTTCCCTGCACTTCTGGGCCGATCTGAGAAGTCCCGTCATGTCCCGCGTTGTCCTGGCACCCCTGGCACCCCTCCGCGTCAGATCGCCGTAGGACAGCGTTCTATCCCTGCCCATCTGGCACCCCATCCTGGTGATGGAGGGGTACCAGGTGTCAGTAGGAAAGCTGGCACCCCTGTTACTGTTGCTTTCAGTTGACAGATAGGTGGGTGCCAGGCTCCTCGCCAATTTTCAGCCCAAGGTCTCGCGCCGCCATCCGCCGAGCGCCTGGCCGCCGGACCACGCGCAGCGCGTGACGCATGACCGCGAGCAGCTCGAGGCGCTGGCGCTGGCCCGGACCCTCCACGAAGCGGGGCTGACCCGCGAGGAGCGCGAGTCGTGGTCGACGCTGCTGGCCGGCGAGCCGTGCATGCGCTGGCCGTGGTGCCGCACGCTGGTCGGCGAGGTGCGCGGACGCTCGGCCAGGCGGTGAGGGCCGATGGTCGCCACGGCACCTCGCGCGCGTGCGGCTGCACGTGGTAGCGCGTCGCGCTGGGCAACCACAGGGGCCACCGCGAACGTGCCCGCGCCTCACAGAGCGGCGCACGGGCGCACGGATCGGTCCGGCTTCCGGCCTCATGGGCGAAAACGTCGAGGACGCTCGGCGCGGGCGATCGGTGGTGTGCTGACGCGAGACGGCGGCGTCGATCGCCCGCTTGCGACGTATCGGCCGGAGCTGTACGCTCGCGCCGAACCTCCATTTCGTGGCGAGAGAGCAATATCGTGCTTATCATCCGCGATGCTCAGATAGATACCCTTCGGCAAGAGGCGAGGGACCGCTTCGCCGCCGGTCTCTCCCGCCATCTCCGCGTGAACTACCCCGGAGCAACCGCCGCGGTAGGCGGCGAGGTCGAGCTTCGAGCCTTCGTCGGGCGCGCCATCGATCGCTCGGCCCGACATGGCATCGGCGGCGAAGGCAGCGTCACGGTATTCACCGAGTTGCTCCTTCAATACGGCGAAGACTTCGAGCGTAGCCCGCTTCGTGAGTGGGTCGGCAACATCCTCGCGCATCCAGCTCTGCCCGGCTCGGCCAAGGCAGGCACCATTCGCGAGCGCCACGAGGAGCTCACCCAGGGCCGCGTCGTCGTGAAGTACTAGATCGGATCTTCTCGCCGCTGGAGACTACTCATGCCTCTGTGTGCCAACTGTGCAAAACCGCTCTCCTGCGTCTCCTGCGGCAAGGAGCAACCGATTGGACAGACCGCCATGGAGTGCCCCAAAAAACAGGGCGCGCTCTGGATCCACGTCACCGATGACATCGGCCAAAATCTCCCCGGCGTGATGGCGCGGAAGAATCAGGACGACCCGACGCCGACCAACTCGGTCGGGCTCGTCGTCTTCGATCCGCTGGGCGCCGCCAGCTACACCGCGACCATCACCGATCTCGTGGAGCCCTTCGTGAAGTCCCATGAGCCTCCGAAGGAGGTGTCGAAAGTCGTCCCCGTCAGCGACGGCGTCATCTCCTATGTTTCGTTCATGCTGCCCCGAAAGGCGACCCTGATTGTCGAGATCTTCCAGAGGCCGGACCCATCGAAGCCATCGGCGTCGAAGCCGTTCAAGGAGCTGGGCATCAGGGTCACCTCCGATCGCGGTCCATCCATGCCGGCCACGGACGGGGTCGCCGACTTCGGCGCGATCTCGCCCCAGAAGCACACGATCACCGTTGCGTTCATCGATGGCGACCAAAACCTCTTCGATTTTTTTGGACCCACCGAAAGGACCATCGAGCTCGAGCCCGGCAAGGCAGGGAAGTTGTCCTTCGAGGTAGAGCCGCTCTACAAGACCGTTCGTTTCATCGCCCATTGCCTCCTCACGATTCCGAAGCAGATCTGGCAAGAGGAGGAGCTGAAGAAGGATGTGGCGGTCTACTTCCCAGAAGATGAGAATCCAGACGACTTCGAGGCGCTTCGGACGGAAAACCGGGATGAAACCTTCGGAGGCGCGGACGCCACCCTGAGGAGCAAATACTGGAAGGTCGAATATACGGGGCTCGATGTAGCAGCCGACATCAAGCGTCGGGTCGAATTCCTGGCCTCGGTCATCAGGCAAGCCGCTGGCAAGATCGAAGAGAAGGACGATGAGCTCAAGATCTTCATGGTTCCGGAGTGCTTCTTCCTGGGACGAGATGGCGCGTACCCTGTCGAGGATCTGGCGCTCCTCGTCAACGAGCTCCAGAAGCTCGTCATGGCCGCGGATTGGCGTCATTGGCTGTTCGTGTTTGGAACCGTCAACACCGTCTTCTCCGACGACCAAGAACGTTTTGTCGAGTTCACGAACTTCTCCCCCGTCGTGCGCGGCGGGGCCTTGGCGGAGGCCAAGCTCCCCGACTACACGAGGATGATCCAAAAGGCGAAGTTCTGCGCCGAGCTCGCGGGTGACACGGACCTGTTGCCGACCGCTCCGGTCGGTACTCTCACCTCCGAGAAGGTTCGCTCCGGCTTCGGGGCGACCGAAAACGAGTTCATCCTGGGCCAGATCATTCTCGAGCTCCTCGTCGATCAGGAGCCCGCGATCGATGGAGAGGCGATTGCGCGAGTGTTCGAGAACGGCGGGCTCACCGCCCTCCACTGGACGGAATTGAAGGCGGCTGTGAAGCGCGCCGTGGCAGATCCCAACTTCACCATCACATCCGTCGTCCGGGACATCCGGGACTACCCCGACACCGGCATCAAAGACCTGGCACAGCTCGAATTTTGCGGGTACTTCATGCCAGCGAAGAACTTCATCGTAAACTCCTGGCAGCAGGTCACCAAGGCGTTCCTCAATACGATCCTGAAGAAGACCGCGATTTGGAAGAAGAACGCCAACAAGGCCGCCCTCAAGAAGGCGCTGGAGGACGTGATCCTGGAGCTGAGAAAGCCACAGGAGTTGCTCAAGGGCCTCGACTTCCAGATCGCGGCCCTGGAGCTCCGGATCCGGGGGGTCATCGACGATATCGAGCTGAACGACGTCCTCAGCGGCCGCTTCGCGGACATCTGGAACGTCTCTAGCAGAGACATTCAGGCAAAGATGGTCTGGCACCTCAGCTGGGTTCCGCTGTTTAGGGAGCTGCTCAAGTTGTACCTTGAGGAGCGCGGTTTGTGGCGCCAGGACGTGAAAGAGGAGACCGTCCTGGGCCCCAAGTTGGGCAAGAATTTCTCGCTCGCGGACTATGTGTTTTCTTGCGGACGAAAGCCCGGCCCCCTTATCGACAAGGAAGTCGTGCCGGAGACCAGAAAATTGACCTTCGGCCTCGAGATCTGCGCCGATCACTCCGAAGGACGCCTACAAAACGCCCTGACTCAGGCCGCGGTCAAACCCACGTTCGATATCCAATTGATCCCCTCGGCGGGCATGGTCATTCACGATGCACGGATCGTCACCCGGGCCGGGGGTCTCGTCTTCAACTGCGATGGCTGGAACGCCGCCGGCGCCATGCTCGGCATGCTCCTCAAGCGCAATGGCGCGAAGAGGGAGCATACCGTCAACGAGTGGCCGAAGGACGTCGGCAAGAACCCGTTGCGCCCTCACAGCGAGGTCGTGAAGAAGACCGGACCTGGGAGCTCGCCCGTTTTACCGGCGGAGATCGTCATCATCGCGGACGACGTCAAGGATCTGTTCCCGCTGGATGCCGGCGAGCTGCACATCTACCCGTCGCAAGACTTGCCCTGATCCGCGGCGAGTCCGCAAGCCCAGTTCGATCGCGTCGATGCCGGCGCCCTGACCGGCACCGACGACTTCCTCGGCACCGAGCGGTACGCGGCGCCGGAGCAGCGCCGCAGCGCCGCGGTCGGGCCGAGGGCGGACCAGTACAGCTTCTGCGTGGCGCTGCACGAGGCGCTCTACGGATGTCTGCCCGGCGACCACGACGCGCAATCGCGCCGCGAACGACCGGGTACGGCGGTGCCGCCAGCGCTGTGGGAGGTCGCGGCGAGGACGGAGCCGGCCTCGCGCGGTCGCGTGCGCGGGAGCGCCGCCTGGCGCCGCGCCGCATCCAGGACAGCCCCAAGGGGTACGTCGGGACCGTGCCCATGACCTCGGCGCTCTATAGCGCCGTTTTCCCGGTTGCCGCTCTCTCTCCTGCATTTCTGGGCCGATCTGAGAAGTCCTGTCACGTCCCGCGTTGTCAGGGGGCCGCGATGCGGCTCCGCGGGCGGCGACCGGTGACCGTCGCACAGGATCGATGCGCACCCCTCGCACACCACCCGGGCGACCTCGGCAGGGCGACGAACAGGGGTCAGCGGAAGATTGGGTTGGACGGCGCAGTCCGACGCGACGACGACGCGGAGCATCCCTGGGACTTGATGCACGGTCGAATCCGGCGGCAACCGTTGCGTTGGACGCGACCGCGTGGCGCACTCGGCGCGCTGGCGCGCGAGCAAAAAGCGGGCAGACCGGTACCACCATGAGCAAACTTCTACGAGGTGCAGTTGCGGGTGCTGGGGCTTGGAAGCTCGGCGGTGGTCTCATTGGCACCATCCTGCTGTTCATCCTTTTGTGGGTCGTCCTCGGCAATTTCGACATCTTCAAGTGATCCGCCATTGACGCGACGAGGGCCAAGGGCGTCGTTGCCAGGCCTCCCTGTCGGCGGTACGCTCGCGCAATGCGGCCCCTTCGGTATTCCATCAACGTCACATTGGACGGTTGCTGCGATCATCGCGCGATCATCCCGGACGAAGAATTGCATCGTCACGCGGCCGAGAACCTCGACCGGGCCGATGCCCTTCTCCTTGGTCGGGTGACCTACGAAATGATGGAGGCAGCGTGGCGGGCGCGGACTCGGACGGAAACGAGACCTGGCTGGATGGACCCATTCGCCCGGACGATCGACGCGGCCAAGAAATACGTCGTGTCGAGCACCCTGGACCGGGTCGACTGGAACGCGGAGCTCGTGCGTGGCGATCTGAGGGAGGCCGTTTTGCAGCTCAAGCGGGAGCCGGGCAAGGGACTGGGTGTGGGAGGTGTGAAGCTCCCTCTGGCGTTGGCGGAGTTGGGATTGATCGATGAGTACGAGTTCGTCGTGCAGCCGACGCTGGCGGGCCATGGGCCGACGTTGTTCGCGGGGCTATCGCAGCGTATCGACTTGAAGCTCGTGAGCCGGCTGGAGTTCGGCTCGGGGGCGGTGGCGATGCGGTATGAGCCGAGAAGGTAGCCATCGGCTGGTCGGCGGCGCCGCACTCGGATCGCCCCGCCCGCACGTGCGATGGCGCGCGATGGCCCGGAACGACGGAGGTGGCGGTGCAAGACCGCGTTCTCCAGGATCATCTGCGCGGCGTCGCCGGTTCGGGCTGCTCCTGCGCGGCCGAAGCGAAGCACAAACAGCAGAGATATGCAGCGACGAAGATCAGGTGAATCGCTACGTCCCACCACGGATCTCCAGTCACCCAGGCTCGATCTGCCTCGGCCACGCCCTTATATGCCATGAACCCGTGATGGAGCGCGACGACCAGGCACAGCCTGTTGGCATACGGGCGGGGACGCCGGCCAGGACCAGGAGCATGGCGCCGACCAGCAAGTAGTATCCCGAGAGTGTCAGCAGCGCGGATTCCATCAGTGAATCTCCGTCTCCGGTGACACCCGCGCTCTTCAGGTCGACGGCCGTGTTGAAGATGGCCGACTGAAACAACGCGGTGGCCATGCCGAAGCCGAGCGAAATAGTCCCGTCGATCCTGAGCAAGACGGTGGAGATCCGGCGCCGTCCAGGGCGCTCGAGCGGTGCGAGGTCCATCGTCCGAGTCTGGTCAGATCGGACCTGGCGAGCAAGGGCTGTTCGCCCCCGACCAACAGGACTGCTCGCCCAGGCCCCGCCGTGATTTGTCGGTCCACCACGGCTGCTGTCCCATCAAGTGCAGGCCTGGCGCTCGAATGTATGGATCTGAGATGGGCCGGCATCGGCGTCGCACGCGACCGCAGTCGGGCGAATATCCTGATCACGATCCGGCCGACGAGATAGCCGACCCGAAGCGACCGCAGCAGGGTGCCGTCGGCCGATCTACGGAGATTGAGATTAAATGACCGGTTTACGGCGAGCGCAGCGGGCGCGACGGCGACTGTCCGCCACGGGCCGTTTCTGCGGCCTCCGCTAGACTTCGGCGGGTGATGGCGAAGCCGCAGGACGATCGACCCTCCGAGCTTCGGGCCCGCCTGGCGGGGTTCGACGACCCGGCCGCGCTGCTCGAGAGCCTGTTCACGGCCTCACCCGTGGCCTACCAGATCTTCGATGTCGACGGTCACTGCCGGCTCGTCAATGACGCATATCTCGGGCTGTTCGGCAGCGCGCCGCCGCCGGATTACAGTATCTTGACCGACAAGACCGCCGCGGCCAACGGCAACCTCGCGCTGATCCACCGCGCATTCGCCGGCGAACGCATCACCCTCCCGCCGTTTCGCTACGACCCCCGCGAGCTGCACGCGGCATTCGCCACGCCGGGCCGCGTGCTCACCCTCGTCTCCAGCTTCTTTCCGCTGCGAGCCGCCGATGGCCGCGTCATCTTCGTCGGCCTCGCCTACAAGGATGTGACCGCGGAGAACGAGGCGCGCGAGCTCGCCGAGGC
>NZ_JACCSO010000515.1 GCF_013812955.1 Nannocystis sp.
GGGTGGGGCCCCGAGCGAGCGTCAGGCCGGCCGCGGCGCCGGTGACACCGCGCTCGAGCTCGACCGCCGCCGGGTCCGCGACCGCATGGCCGAGATCCGCCGCGAGCTCGAGTCGATCCTGCGCGACCACGGCACCCGCCGTCACCTGCGTCACGGCACCCCGAGCGTCGCGCTCGTCGGTTACACCAACGCCGGCAAGTCCTCGCTGATGCGCGCGCTCACCGGCAGCGACGTGCTGGTCGCCGACCAGCTGTTCGCCACCCTCGACACTACGGTCCGCGCCCTCTACCCCGAGGCCCACCCGCGCGTGCTGGTCTCGGACACCGTCGGCTTCATCCAGAAGCTGCCCCACGACCTCGTGGCGAGCTTTCGCAGCACCCTCGACGAGGCCCGCAACGCCGCCCTGCTGCTCTACATCGTCGACGCCGGCGACCCGACCTTCCGCGGCCAGTACGAGGTCACACGCACGGTGCTGCGCGAGATCGAGGCCGACCAGGCGCCCTCGCTGCTGGTGCTCAACAAGATCGACCGCGTCGAGCCCGAGCAGCGCGAGGCCCTGGCGACCGAGTTCCCGGACGCCGTCCAGCTCTCCGCGCTCGACCCCGCCGACGTGGCGAGCCTGCGCCAGCTGCTCATCGACCGCGTCAGCAAGGCCTTCGTCGAGGCCGAGATGTTCGTGCCCTACAGCCACCACGCGGTGGTCGCCGCGCTGCACGAGCACGCGCTGGTGCTCAGCGAGACCCACGAGGACGACGGCACGCGCATGACCGTGCGCGCGCCGGCCGAGGTGCTCGAGCGCCTGCAGACCCAGCTGGAGGCCGGCATCCCGGCCTGAGCCCGGTCGCCGGCCGAGTCCGGGTGATACTCGCTTCGCCCGGCGGGAGCGGGTAAAAAGGGCTCTCCTCCGACCCAGGACCCGCATGGACCGCATCACCAAGATCACCATCAAGAACGTGCGCGCCATCCGCTATGCGGAAGTCGACATTAGCCCGGTGACCGTGCTGATCGGGGAGAATGGCGCGGGTAAGAGCACGATCATCGAGTGCCTCGAGATCCTGCACAAAGCGGCCGAGCCGTCGTTCTTCCAAAATTTCTATACGATCCATCGCGGTCTGCCCGGCCTGCTGCGCAAGGGGGCGACCGCGATGGCGCTCGGCGTCGTCATCGAGGATGATACCGGGCTGGAACCGCGGATCGACTATTCGTTCGCGCTCGCACGGCAAGGGGCCGGTGCGGCGGTGCAGAGCGAGCATCTGCTCCTGGGACCCGACGATAGGGAGCGTGCGCCGGTCGTGGCCCTTCGCCGCGTCGGTGCCAGGGGAGAGATCCTCGATGATAAAGTAGGAACATTGGTCCCGCTGCCGCCGGGCGCGATGGGCTCCGATCAACTGGTCATCGCCAGCTTCGGCGCGCTACCGCCGCAGAAGGCGATCGAGCGGCTGCTGGGGGTCCTGGGCGGTATCGAAGTTCACCTCGGCTTCGACACCATCGCCGCCTGGGCCGCCCGTTCGTATCAATTCACGCTGAGCATGCGGGGCAGCAGCTTTCTGCAACCCGCCGAGCGCTTAAATCTGCTCGGCTTCAACTTCGCCAACGCCTGGATCTCGCTCAGGAACCAGAGCTCGTCGCACTGGGAGGAGACGATGGCGCTGGTGCGCCTGGGTCTCGGTGACATCATCGACACCGTGAATGTCGACCCGGACGCGGGGGGTGGCAACATCGCGGTCTCCATCCGCTTCGTCGGTCTGGCCGAACCGATCCCGGCGGCCAATCTCTCGGATGGCCAGCTCTCCTGGCTGGCGTTTGTCGCAATGGCCCGTCTCGACCGTGGGCGCTCGCTCCTGGCCGTCGACGAGCCCGAGCTGCACCTGCACCCCTCGTTGTGCGGGCGTGTCATTGCCCTGCTCATGGGGCTCGAAGGTGGCGCACCTGTCATCATCAGCACACACGCCGACCGCGTGCTGGAGCTGCTCGACGACCCCGCGAGCGCCGTACGCGTATGCGTGAATGAAGGCGGCAATGCGAGCGTGCAACGACTCGATCCTGTCGAACTCGCGGAGTGGACGAAGGATTACGGCGACCTCGGAAAGTTACGCGCCAACGGCCTCCTCGCCCGGGTGCTCAAGGAGCCGCCCGCGGACCCCGCAATGGAGACCCCATGAAGGGGCCCCACGCGACGGTCCTGTACGAGGACCAGATGCTGAAGGGGCAGAGCGGCTTTCCGTTGCACGACCTGGTGATGCGCCTCGTCGAAGATGATATCAATGGGGAGTTCTGGCGGTTCAATGGCCTCGTCGCGGGGCTCCCGAGGAAGGGCATCGACAAGATCATCGAGGATCTGCCGCGCACCGGGAGGCTCGCCGGACCGGGTAAGCTGATGGTCCTGGTCGACAGCGACCGGATCGCGGAGCACCTCAAGCTCCCCCCGACCGCGGCGCACGACCTGATCATCACGACCATGCGCGATCGCAGTGACCAACCCGACAAGCTGCAGGTCTTCTTCCTCCGTCCAAATCTGGAGGGTCTGCTGCGGGCCATCCAGACCTGCGACCCCACGCTACTCCCCAACAACTTAACGCGGGCCCTGGCAAAGAAGCTCATCGATCGGGACCTCGTCTTCATCGAGGTGAAGAAGGCGAAGTACCGCGATCTACGTGGCTGTGTGCGTGGGGCTCAGCCAGGTTTTCACGCGCTGGCGCAGGCGATCGCCGCCAGCATCCCCGCGGTGACTCGCGGCGACCTGCGGTGACAGCCTCAGTCCGCCTGAGCGGACTCGACACGACGACTCGGTGGCCTCGCGCGTGAGCATCGGGCCGGCGCATAGCGGCGACCTGAGCTCGTCGCGCCGGATACGACGCCGTGCGGCGAGCCTGCAGATGTGCCCAGTTACGGCGCCGGGCGCAGGCCGGGTACGCCGGCGTCGATGAAGAACTCCGCCTCCACCTTGCCGCCCGAGGTCGGCTCGAGCGCGGTGTCGACCACGAAACATTCGATCGTGTACAGCTCGCGGGTGACCCGGTGGGTGACGTAGCCGCGCGAGTGGGCGTTGATGTATTTGATGAGGGGGAGCCCGCCGAGGGAGGCCTCGAGCGCCTCCGGGGGGACGTTGGCACCCGACGAGAGCGAGGTCGTCACGATCTCGGCGGCGACCACCGGAGACTCGTCGTCGTCGGCCAGTGAGGCCAGGTCGCCGAGGCCGCCGAGGTGGATGTCGCCCGAGAGCACCACGACGTTCTCGAGCTGCTCCGCCGTGATGAAGTCGAGCAGGCGCTGGCGCGCGAGCGGGTAGCCGTCCCACTGGTCGAAGTTGACGAGGCTGCCGTTGAAGTTCACCGTCGAGAACACGATCTGCTGGGTGATGAGCTTCCAGACCGCGGTGCTCATCACCAGGCCGTCCGTCAGCCAGCCCTCCTGCTCCTCGCCGAGCACCGTGCCGTCCCACGCGTCCCAGCCGTCGCAGCCTTGCCCCGGCTCGTCCATGCAGTTCTGGTCGGTGCGATATTGCCGGGTGTCGAGCAGCCAGAACTCGGCCAGGTCGCCCCACTGGAACCCGTGGTAGATCTTGAAGTCCGGCCCGCCCGGCGGCGGCAGGCGCAGCGGCATATGCTCATAGTAGGCCTGGTAGGCCGCGGCGCGCCGCAGCAGCCACTCCGCGATCGGCAGGTCGTCCTGCGAGCTGTCACCGACGTAGTTGTTCTCGACCTCGTGGTCGTCCCAGATCACCAGCCACGGACAGTGGGCGTGGGCCGCCTGCAGGTCCTTGTCGCCCTTGTAGAGCCCCCAGCGGACCCGATACTCGTCCAGCGTCGTCGGCTCCGGCCCGCCGTGCGAGCGGACCGGGCCGGTCGCGGCGCTCTCGTAGATGTAGTCGCCCAGGAAGATCACCATATCGATGTCCTCCTTCACCATGTGCTGGTACGGCGTGAAGTAGCCGTCGGTGTAATTCTGGCAGCAGGCCGTGGCGAAGTTCAGTCGCTCTGGCTTGGCGTCGCGCGCCGGCGTGGTCCGGGTGCGCCCGACCGGGCTCGTGAATCCACCGACCTTGAAGCGGTACCAGTACCAGGTGTCGGCCTCGAGGCCCTTGACATCGACGTGCACCGAATGACCAAACTTCGGGTCGGCGTCGGCGATATCCGAGGCGACGATATCCCCGAAGTCCTCGTCCGACGCGACCTCCCACGCCACCGCGAACACCTCGGCCGGCATGCCACCACCCGGCGCCGCCGGCATCGGCGCGAGCCGGGTCCACAGGATCACGCTGTCGGGCAGCGGGTCGCCCGAGGCGATCCCGAGCGTGAACGGCTCGCCCGGCAGCTCCGGCACCGGCTCACCGGTGGTCGGCGTGCCCGTCGTCGGCTCGCCCGTGGAGC